>NZ_JARPLC010000340.1:0-1132 GCF_032350395.1 Limnospira sp. PMC 289.06 | reverse complement strand
TACTGGTTTACCAAGTGTTGTTACTGTGCTTAATGATTGAGATAAAGGCTGTATTCGGTTTATGTAGTATGTAGTGGGTGCATCTCAGTTAGGAAATGAATAATTGTACTTAGTGCAACCTTCACCCACAGCCCTACATAATGAGCGAAGCACCACTCACCCTCCCTCTACTCATGGATTCTCAGAAACCAGCTCAACTCCAGCAACACCTTGACGCGATTGCGGCCATTCTCTACAGCGAAGCTAACCCTGCTGAACTCACCGCCCTTGAAGCCATTGAGAAGAGTGTTCGTGCTCTTACTCAAGAACACGTCTTGCCTCAACTAGGAGTTTTTTTATCGACCAGGCAACAGACCGCCACAGTGGAAAACAACTCACCCTGACCAGTATCCTCGGTAAACTCACCCTCACTACCGCTCAAGGTCAACAACTGCAAGTGAAGCCAGGGACTCGTTGGAGTCCATACTTTGAGAAGTGTTGCTTGCTCGTTAGTGCTAATAACGCTTACCAACGAGCCGAAGAGGATATCACGATACTGACCGGGATGAGCATCTCCCACAGTACGCTCCAACGCCTTGTACAGCGAGAGGACTGGTGTGAGGTGGAGATAACTGACCCCCCACACGGAACTGAGCCTAGATGGAGGAATGGTTCGCCTGCCCACTGAGGAGAGTCAACCCTGTGAGTGGAGAGAATACAAAGGGTTAAATGTTCATGAGCAAGGGGGTGTAGCGTTCTTTAAAGATAATCAAGGACTACTGGAGTGGGGTGAATGCCCAACCCCTAGGGGAGCAGTTTACCTGTCTTGGAGATGGTCATGAGGGGGTGTGGAACATTGTCAGTGAGATGGGGACATCGCAGCAACGGATGGAAGTGCTCGAAGTAGGGGTCGAGAGTGAAGTCGCCTTCACCCCCTCCCATACAAAACCGTGCGTGAGACTTTCACCTCACACGGCTCCTAATCTGATTGCTCCATTGTTAAGAATACAGTGCGAGGCGTTCAGGCATGAAATAGAGCTGCAATGCTCGAAATGACCGCCTGGCAAGGATTTCAGCCCCTCGATTGAATACAAGAGGCTCGCCTCTGACCATCCCTACAACTGTTTATATGTCCCAACGATTTGTATCAAAG
>NZ_JARPLC010000339.1:0-1136 GCF_032350395.1 Limnospira sp. PMC 289.06 | reverse complement strand
TAAGTAGGTTGGGTGGAGGTAACGGAACCCAACACCACCATCTCTCGGTTATGTTGGGTTTCACCCTCGTTTCACCCAACCTACAAATGTTGGGTGAAACCCAAGCAACAAAGAGCGATCGCCTTCCAGTTGCTGTAAGCGAGCCTCCAATTCCCGCAGCCGCGTTTCCGCTAACTCCGCCCGCTGACGCTGTTGTTCAGCTTCCTGACGCTGTTGTTCGGCCTCCAAGCGCTGCTGTTGGGCTTCCTGACGCTGTTGTTCGGCTTCCTGGCGTTGCTGTTGGGCCTCCAAGCGCTGCTGTTCAGCTTCCTGACGCTGCTGTTCGGCTTCCTGACGCTGCTGTTCGGCGAGTTTGGCTAACTCTGTGGGGGTGAGAAATCGCTGACCATCAGGACGATAGATGGTGAACTGCTCCTCAATGAGTTCAAAGCGAATCCCTAACCGGGGACTCGTCCAGTTTTCCGCCTGCTCAATCAGTTCCAGCGAACCCGTTTGATTGCGTATCCACCCGTGAAAATCAAAACGGTCTGGTATTGCACAGTGAGGAATGATTAAGAGAACGGAGGAAGTTGTCCATGCTTCAAATAATAGATAAGTAAGCGAATTGATTTGTACAACATCTCAGTGGACTTGGAATAACACAAAGTTTTGCGATGTAGCCTGGCTAAATAGTGCCTCAGACGGCAGTTTTCTCCTTCTACTCTTGTCATAGCCGTTTTGCTGACTAGATGATTGCAATCCTCAATTAAGCAAGGATAAACTTTGTATCCGTCCGTAATATATAGAAAAAAAGGTGCGAGACGTTTAGGAATCAAATAAGGCTGCAATGCCTGAAATAACTTCCTAATGGGACTTTCACCCCTTGGTGGAATATAAGGGATTCACATTCCTGACCATCCCATAACTGTTTATATGTCCCGACGCTTGGAGAAATCTAAGCAAGGCAGGGGACTCAAGGTCATAAACAAACTGAGAAATCAGGGCGTTGAGAGTAACGGCGATAGCCACCCCCAGTTTCAGGATTCACAACCCGTCAGATTGAAGCGGGGAACGGAAGGCATGAGGGAAACCTAATCCCAACAATCCGACCACTGCCAACCATCCATGACTAAGGAAATCTGAATGTTCCGGCTTGA
>NZ_JARPLC010000338.1:0-1146 GCF_032350395.1 Limnospira sp. PMC 289.06 | reverse complement strand
ATTTATAAAGAGCTCAACTCTTTCATCATCTGGAGTACATACTAGATTTAGAGTAGAACACACAAACGTATCTTTGATTAACGATAGTGGAGATTATGTTAAAGGTTCTTCGTATATTAGACTTAAAACAGTTTGTGCTCAGAGTATTAATGGCTTAAATTTACTTAAAAAATTAAATGTAATTGAATTTCAATATAATGAGTTGGCAGCCATGGATTTTCTACACAATAAACAAAAATAGGTTTAATCGCACAAGAGGTTCAACAGTCTTATCCTGATGCAGTTTAATTGGTTAAAGATGACCACACATATAGCCCTGAAGTTGACGACAAAAACATAGATTATCTGACGATTCTTTATGAAACATTAGTTCCTTTATTAGTGGCAGGGATTCAATAATTATCCCCAAAATTAGAGGCACTAAGTAAATCAACAGCATCTACAAATGTTAATATCAGTAATTTACCGACAAGCCCTACAGGTTTAAGTGTAGGTGATTTATGGTGTGACACGGATAACGATAATGTAATCAAGCAGGTGAGATAATGTCTAACAAATATGATATATCTGAAACTAATTGGTTTTTAGCTTACAACCAATACTTTATCAAAGAGGATGATACCCCACACGGAAGTAAACAATTGCCAGATATATCAGGTAGTAAATTTGTGAGGATATTATTTGATGCAGACCAGGTTTCTATTTATTTGAAAATGGCAGGATGGTTAAAATTTTACACATACAATGATGTGAAGCAGAATATGATGGTTAAACGTGAAACTATTTGGCTAAATGAATATCAAATAATTGAATCACCACCATATAGTAATTTTTACTCAATATTTGAACCCTGGGAGAGGATTAAATGGTTTACCCTTTATTTTTGGAGATTAATGCAATGAGTATAATAATACTAGAGGTTCTGTTATTGATCACTGTTATTGTTTATTTGGGCATTGATTCATTGATAGGCAATAAAATAATTGAGTCTAAACTAGATTTAAACAATAAAAAGTTAGACATATTATTTGAGTTTTTGAAAAATTAGTTAGTTCAGATAGTTGGTAAAAAACAGTTAGAAGATAAAAAGCAATCACCCCATCTCCCAATCAACAGAGATGATATTGATGATGATGGTTGGCGTAA
>NZ_JARPLC010000337.1:0-1151 GCF_032350395.1 Limnospira sp. PMC 289.06 | reverse complement strand
GAAACAATGGCTCAAAGCTGGCGTGCTAGATAACGGTGTATTTGAGGATACAGAAGCAGGGACACCCCAAGGAGGGGTAATAAGTCCAATACTCGCCAACATCGCACTGTTGGGCATGATTAGGTTAATAGAAACAATGTATCCCAAGAAAAAGAACAGGGTGCAAGCCAATGTCATAAGATACGCCGATGATTTTGTAGTGATATCACCTTCACTAGACATCATTGAACAGTGCAAAACTGCTATTTCCGAATGGCTAAAACCTGTAGGACTAGAAATCAAACCTGAAAAAACTCGAATCTGTCACACACTCAATCCAATTGTGCGAAACGTTTAGGAGACCAAATAGGGCTACAATGCCTGAAATAACCTCCTAGTGGGACTCCAACCCCTTGGTTGGATATAAGGAGTGCTCGCCTGACCATCCCATAACTATCTATGTGTCTCAACATCTGGCTTCGACAACCAGATAAGGCAGAGAGACTCAAGGTCAAGACTAAGCGAAAGAAAGAGGGAAGTTGTGAACCCTTGAGTATAACGTAAGGTTGAGAGTAACGGCGGTGTGCGAGACGTTTAGGAGTGAAATAGGGCTGCAATGCCTGAAATCATCTCCTAGTGGGACTTCTACCCCTTGGTAGAATATAAGGTGAGCGTACCTGACCATCCCATAACTATCTATGTGTTCCAATTATCTGGGCTAAATTGGATTTAGAATCAGATAAAGGCCAAGAGACTCAAGGTCAAGGCTGAACGCTGGTGTTATGTACAGCAGGAAGTTGAGAGTAACGGCGGTAGCCACCCCCAGTTTCAAGGCTCACACCCGTCAGATTGAAGCGGGGAACGGAAGGCGTGAAGTAGAACCTACTACCATACGCGACCACTGCCAACCATCCATGATTAGGGAAACCGAATGTCCGGCTTGAACCATCGTAATACTCTAGTAGCGAAATAGGTTGATACGCTGCGCTCAAAAGAGCACGGGGAAAAGAAGGGGTATATTACCACCACCTTCACAGACCTTTAAAGTACCCCGGTGGATAGGACGAATCTAAAGATGGAATGCCCGCATAGATGGAACGTTTAAACCCCTCATTGGCTCTGCTAATAAATATAGCACCAGACAGGAAAGTTAGGACGTATAATGGAGAGGA
>NZ_JARPLC010000336.1:0-1154 GCF_032350395.1 Limnospira sp. PMC 289.06 | reverse complement strand
TTGCCATGGATTCTGTTCTCAAGGCTGCGTCCTAACCGTATTGACTAGTGCTATAGAGATTTATTAATAAAATTTAAGACTCAAATGTTAGTTTTTGCTGTATTGTGGGTATTATCCTTAATAGAGGGTAGAGTTAATTAAGTATTTTCCACAGGAAGTTAAACAACATGACCAGTTCCAGTAAAGATTATTTTGTTGTCCGTCAAGCCAAAGAAAAACGCAAAAAGAAGCTTTTAGCGATTATTTCTGTGGTTTCCTTTGGTGGTTCTATGCTGTTTGGTGCAGTAGTTACAATCAGACAAGCTATGCGAACTCCCCAAGCACAGCCAGAAACTATCTCTGTAGAGGATTCATTGCAACAACAACCAGAGGGTTATGAATTGGTTTTACAAAGAGAACCAGAAAATCGAATGGCTTGAGAACAATTATCTTTATTGCGGATACGATTGGAGGATTTTACAGGTGCAATGGAACCTTTAGAAAAGTTAATATCTTTGCATCCTGAACGCGAAGATTATCAGGTCATGTTAGACAATGTTAAAACATGGCAATCAGTAAGTGAATAATTTTAAACTATTTGCAGGTTGATAGGAAAAATAATACTAAATATCTTGCTTACAATTAGCTATTGATATAGAGTGAATAATCAATTTTTTCATATCTTCAAAAGAATATAAAGACACATATATTTAGGTTTTGGTAGCTATAAATGTGAAGGATTAATTAGTATATATAAATTATTAAATTCGCGATTGAGGTGTAGAGTATATATTGTTATTAATATAACTCAAATTTATCCGTTGGAAGATATTACTGTAGAAGGTTTTAAAGGAGTCATCAGTCATGGATTTAAACGAATCACTCCAATTAAATGAATATTTAGAATGTAAAAAGCAGAATTTACATAAAGAAGAAGTTTTACGAAAAATATCTGCTAAAAATAACAATGTCATTACAAAATTGTTATCTGATAATAAACCTATTAAACTGGAATTAGGTGCAGGACAAGAACGCCAATTAGAAGGATGGACTACTATAGACATAAGGTGCGAGACGTTTAGGAGTCAAATAAGGCTGCAATGCCTGGAATAACCTCCTAGTGGTACTTTCACCCCTTGGTGGAATAAAAGGGACTCGTACCCTGACCATCCCAT
>NZ_JARPLC010000335.1:0-1178 GCF_032350395.1 Limnospira sp. PMC 289.06 | reverse complement strand
AAACCAAGCTTCATGGTAATCGGGTTTAAATTTTATGGCTTGGTCGTAGGAGGATATGGCTTTTTCATACTCTCCTAAATCAGACAGCGCCAACCCTCGGAAAAACCAAGCTTCATGTAAATCGGGTTTAAATTTTATGGCTTGGTCGCAGGAGGATATGGCTTTTTCATACTCTCCTAAATAAGACAGCGCCCCCCCTCGGTTAGCCCAAGCTTCATGGTAATCGGGTTTAAATTCGATCGCTTTTTCCCAAGAGAATATCGCACCGCGCAAATCCCCATTAACACCTCGTTGTAATCCATCGTTAAACCATGACTCAGCATCAGCCGGGAGAGAGTCAGTCGAAGTTGGGGGTTGGTTGTGGGGTGGGGTAACTGGTGGGGTATTAGTTTCTCTGGGGGGAGGTTTTGGCCGTGTTTCTCCTAACAAATTAGCCGCTATTTGGGAAATATAGTCACCATCCAACTGCGCTAATAATAACAACTGCCGGGAGATTTCCGCATCTTTAGGGTTAGGGTGAAACCGGGGAGACCATTCCTCCCATCGGCTTTTCGTCACCCGGTATTCATTGCGACGCAGCCAACGCCTCACCTGGTCTCCTTTCCAACCCTGACCCACCTTAGTCAGCAATTGTCGAAATAACCATTCATATTCATCGTCTGGGAGTCGGGGAGGGTTTGACCTCGGCGGTGGCGGGGGGTCCACCCAGTCGATAAACTTATCCCAAACTTGGGTCAACCATCGACGAAATCGACCCATCAGGCGCATCAGTTGGTTAAACATAAGCAGTTATCCAGGGTGTCAAACCATCAAACCCCCTGTCCGCCACTGAGGGGTCATCACTATTTTAATCCTTTTTTACCGGTTTCCGCCTCCTCCACCCACCCCAGCCACCTGTCAAAAATTAATTTCCCCTAACCCCTTTTTTTTATCGCTCATCTGTGTTATAATCAATTCTGGCAAATAAGCGGACGTGGCGGAATTGGTAGACGCGCTAGATTTAGGTTCTAGTGTCCTCGCGACGTGAAGGTTCAAGTCCTTTCGTCCGCATTAACTATAAACCCTTATCCTGACAGCGATAGCGGGTTATTACTCAACCCGATAACTATGCCTAGTTACTCAGATATTACTCACAATCTAGTCCTAGCACAGGAAAATAATTCTGTCAACGGTTGATT
>NZ_JARPLC010000334.1:0-1197 GCF_032350395.1 Limnospira sp. PMC 289.06 | reverse complement strand
TGCGGTTACACTTATCCCTACTGATATCTCGACCAGATAATCAGAGTCTAGGAGGATTTAAAACGTTCCGTTTATATGGGCATTCCATCTTTAGATTTATCCTTTCCACCGGGGTACTTTTAAAGGTCTGTATAGGTAGTAACCAAAGCCCCCTACTTTTCCCCTTGCTCTTTTGAGCGCAGCGCATCAACCTATTTCGCTACTTTATAATTACGGTGGTTCAAGCCGGACATTCGGTCTCCCTAATCATGGATGGTTGGCAGTGGTCGCATCTGGTAGTAGGTTCTACTTCACGCCTTCCGTTCCCCGCTTCAATCTGACGGGTTGTGAATCCTGAAACTGGGGGTGGCTATCGCCGTCACTCTCTACTCCCTAATTTCTTAGTTTGTTTTTGACCTTGAGTTCCCTCCCTGCCTTGCTCAGTTTCCTAAGCGTCGGGACATATAAACAGTTATGGAGATGGTCAGAGGCGAGCCTCTTATATTCAACCAAGGGGTTTAAGTCCCCACTAGGCAGTTATTTCAAGCATTGCAGCTCTATTTCATGCCTAAACGTCTCGCACTTGGTATCTAATAATGGAAAATGCTAACAAGGTGCAAGGAACACCGGCTCAACAGTCGCAGATGCGAGCACTGCTATGGCGAGGAGAGACCCAGAAGGCAATTGAGTATCTACGCCCAGAGCCATGTCGGGGAGCGACGGGGTTTATCAATTACTTAAAGCATCACCAGACTAGGATTATAGACTACCAGGCTGGGCAGGAAGCGGGGCAATCGATTGGTTGGGGTCGGGTGGAGTCGTTGGTGAAACAAATTGGGATGAGGGTGAAGTTGCCGGGGGCACAATGGCGAAGGGAGAATGTGCCGAAGGTGTTGAGGCATCGCTGTGCCTACCTAAATGGCGCGTTAGCTGCTTAATCAGGGTAAGAGTAGATTTTTTCTCTGAGTAATTATACTCATATCCTAATTGAGATGCACCCAACCAATACCGTCTGCGCCATTCAGCCATAAGGGGAACAATTGTGCAAGTTTTCCCAAAAATAATATCAGGAATCAGTGAAGTTCCTTTAATAAATTACCATAAAGTTATCGAGTGTATATAGCCAGTCATACCCAAACGAATTACTATAGCTGGATACTTAACATTAGGGGTCGAGAATGGAGTCGCCTCCATTCCCTCCCATTCAAAACCGTGCTT
>NZ_JARPLC010000333.1:0-1199 GCF_032350395.1 Limnospira sp. PMC 289.06 | reverse complement strand
TATCCGCAAGGCTTCATTTCTGATATTTTGTGCCGCGTTGACATCTCGATCATGGCAAGTCCCACAATGTTGACATTGCCATTGACGAATATCTAACGACAAACTATCTACTCGGTTGAGGCAAACGTGACAGGTTTTAGAGGATGCAAAGAAACGGTCAACCTCAATATAGGTTTTTCCTTCCCACTCCGCTTTATATTTAAGCATTGTGGTAAACATTCCCCAGCCTACATCACTAATCGCCTTGGCTAGTTTGGGGTTTCGTACCATCCCTTTTACATTCAGATTCTCTACAGCAATAACTTGGTTTTCGTTGACTATCTGGCGGGATAGTTTGTGTAGAAAGTCCTCACGGCAACGGGCAGTCTTGCTATAAACCTTAGCTACTTTTTGTTGGGCTTTAGTTCTATTCTGACTACCCTTTTGCTTGCGGGATAGTTTTTGTTGTTGGCGTTTAAGGTTACGGTGATGTTTGTCGCCATGACGGGGATTATCATACTTTGACCCATCACTGGTAATGGCGAAATGAGTCAATCCAACATCAATGCCAACTGCTTTACCTTCGGTAGACTGACTCGGAGTTTCTTTCCCATCATCCACCAATACCGAAGCATAGTATTGTCCATCAGAATTTTGGGAGACCGTCACAGTTTTGATTGTCCCTTCAAATTCTCGATGACGATGGCAGTAGACTAGCCCAATCTTCCCAGGTAGTTTGATATAGTCTCCCTCAAACTTAACGTTGGCGGGATAACTTAATGACTGCCGACCATGCTTTGACTTGAAACGGGGCAATTGCGCCCGCTTCTCAAAGAAGTTTTTGTAGGCAGTGGAAAGATTGAGAGCAACAACTTGCAAAGACTGGGAATAGGCATCCGTTAGCCAAGGGTATTCCTTTTTTAACCCTGGCAACAGACCCTGGATATATCCACGAGATAATCCTTTGCCTGTCTTGAGATATGTTTCTTGGCATAGGTTGAGTGCCAAATTCCAATACCAACGACAGCATCCAAACGCCTTGGCGAGAGACGCTTTTTGGTCGTCGGTTGGGTAGATGCGATACTTGTACGCCTTATACATTATCGTTATTTGCTGTTGCCGATAAAATTGTAGCTGATCATCCGAGGATTCGCGATCGCTCAGTTTGTTTATTGGTTGCTATTCATCCCCTCCCTGCAAGCGAGGAAGGGGAATTCCGC
>NZ_JARPLC010000332.1:0-1211 GCF_032350395.1 Limnospira sp. PMC 289.06 | reverse complement strand
TGATGGATATCTTGATAGTCGCGTTAATGTTTCAGAGTTGACTAATCTAATGAAAAGCAGGGGCTATTCAATGATTAATCAAAACGGCAAAAACGTTTGGAAACAAATTATTTAAGGAGGGAATTAAAATGACTCAAAATAACATTGACGCTATTACTCAAACAAGGTTTAAAACGTTTAAACAAATGGTAGACACCACGATTTACAATGCTACCAAACAAGACGCTAAGGATACTTTGATAACAATAATGAATGATTGTCAAACCGAGTATTCCCTGGCAGTCGCAAAGGAACAATTACTCCTAAAACAGCTTAATTATATTAAGCATTTACTAACCAAAATCGAATAATTTAAACCCTTCCGAAATGACGTTAAACTATCACAACTTAACCACTATCAAAGGATAAATCCATGTCAATCAAATTAAGTACGCCCGGATTAAACGTAGTAGAATATAGCTACATGAGCAATCGATTAAACCCTAACGTGGTAGGATTACTTGACTTAGTAGAACTTGCTATCACATCTGAACAATTTGATGAAATTGTCGAATTTATTCAAATCCACAGGCATTTTTTAAACGCGGAAATCGAGTTACTCAAAGGCATTGAAGCCTTGCTTAATGCAAAAATTACAGAACACAACAATAATCAAAATCACCCCGATAATGATGATCACAAGTTCAATTAATCAATAGGAAATAAAGCCATGAATGAGTTTGAACAAGAAAAAATGATGGTTATTGCAGAAATGGCTAGGGAGATTTTTGTCAGATTAGCTGGCAATAATTTAACAGCAACTCGTGAGGATAGAATCACGATAGCAGAAATTGCTCATAATTACGCTATTGACTTTCTGGCAGTACACGAGAAATGGGTAGAATCTCAGTATCCAATTATTACTCGATTCGATTCAGACGTAATATCACCTGAATGTAACCTTAATGGTTATAACAGCGATATCCTACTGGGAGGTGATTTTCATGCCTAAGCTACTCCCAGTAGTCACACTAACAGGGTCTTACAAAGGGTTTCTGGTAGGTCATGGTAATATCTGTATCGAAGTAGGTTCTTTAGAATGGTTTAAATACCTAGAAACCCATAAATCCTTTTCAGTAGAGGTTAATGGTAAACGATTTACAGCGTGCAAAAAACTCTCAATCAATGGTTTTACCTACTGGAACCTCAAAGGGTGGGATGGTAGCGTCAAT
>NZ_JARPLC010000331.1:0-1219 GCF_032350395.1 Limnospira sp. PMC 289.06 | reverse complement strand
AAGCACGGTTTTGAATGGGAGGGAATGGAGGCGACTCCATTCTCGACCCCTAATGCGTTGGCGTTGTCTAGTGCCGTCTTATTATCGCGGGTGTGGCGATGTAATAGTTGAAGATTTTTGTATTCATCCTTTCTACCGAGGTTTCGAGGTACAATGTGGTCTACTTCAACTAAATCCGATGGCGCGAAATACTGTCCACACCAAGTACACCTACCTTTTTGCTTTTTGAGTAGTTTTGCTACCCTATTAGGCGTTTCAATTGCCTGTCCTCGTCTGGTTGCCCAGTAAGTCCAGTTTCCGTCGTATGGTGTTGCGTCAGGGCGCACTAGGGTATGTCTGACAATCGGAGTCCAATTATGTTGCCATAATGTGAGTCCATCCTTAGTCTGGAACAACCAAGATTCATGTCTTTCTTTCCCATTGCTAAGTTTAACCGTTCCATTTCTGAAATAGTTTCCTAGCTTATCGTGGCTTGCCTTTCCGCATCTTGATACTGTCCATGCCCGTAACATTAACCAAACTTTGTTGTCCAGTTTATTGAAGGTCTCTGTTGAGACTACCGCTGAATAATAGTTTGACCATCCTCGAATAATCGGGTTTAGTCTGCTAATCAGGGCTGACTGGGGTGCGGTTTTAAGTTGTTTTATTGCACCTTTAATCTCTTCTGTGTGGGCTTTAACTGCTTTATTGCTGGGTTTAATGCAGGTTTTGTGACCGATTAATCGGCTTGTCCTTCCCCCTATTTTCCCAGATTTATATTTCCCAACAGGATATTGCCTAATGTTGAATCCTAGAAAATCAAATCCTGGCTCCTCTGTTTTGCCATTGTACTCAATGGGTTTGAGCGTGTGACAGATTCGGGTCTTTTCAGGTTTTATTTCTAGTCCCACAGGTTTTAACCATTCGGAAATAGCAGTTTTGCACTGTTCAATGATTTCGAGTGATGGGGATATCACTACAAAATCATCGGCGTATCTTATAACAGTAGCCTGCGCTCTGTTTGCTTTCTTGGGATACATTGTTTCTATGAACCTAACCATTCCCAACAGTGCGATGTTGGCGAGTATTGGACTTATTACCCCTCCTTGGGGTGTCCCTGTTTCTGTATCATCGAAAACGCCGTTATCTAGCACGCCCGCTTTGAGCCATTGTTTTAGGTCTCTCTTTAGGCTGCTTGGACAATGAATTTTGGACAGTAGGTAATCATGGTTTATTCGGT
>NZ_JARPLC010000330.1:0-1226 GCF_032350395.1 Limnospira sp. PMC 289.06 | reverse complement strand
CTACTTTAATGTGATTATTTAAATGGTTAGAAACACAATTAACCCATGGGACCCAGACCCTACCGCTAGAATGCGAGACCCAGACCCTACTACTAGAATATGGGACCCAGACCCTACTAGGGAGCCACAAGGTAGGAAATCGTTTGGTGGTGCTAGTCAAGACCATCGTAGGGAGCCACCAAAGAGAGATGAACCAAAGGGAGGAAAAAAACCTAGGGGAAAGGGTGGCGCTGGTAGAGGTTTTGGCGGTCCTAATAGCGGTGACGAGGTAGATGATGATAAAGGTAGAAGTTCAGATAATCAAGGCGATAACGCAAGCTATTTAGATGAATTAATCGAGGAAACCACAACTGTTAAAGATGATTGTTATTATTTATTGCCCTATGCCCATCCTCGTTATGGAGAAAGTTCAGGTTACCAATCATATAACATATTGTCGGGATACGGTAATTTTGATAGGTTTGAAAAAAACGATTTTCAAACATCATTACATAAATCAAAAGATGGCGTTAGCTATACTTGGGAAGCAAGTTATGAGTATAGTAAGGTATATCGAGACTCAAGCTATCCACCAACTTTTATTAACTTAAGCCAGTTTGGGCATGGAACTTTACTACCTCGGCGGTGGCGGCGAGAATCGGAAACAATAATATGGGAGTCAATGACATCACATAATGTTATTTGTGAGTTTGAGGAACTTCATCCTGTAAATTATTATATAGAAGGAGATTACATTGAAGGCGATAATTTAAATGCGGGTCATAATCTAACCGCTATATATATTCGTGGTAAATATTTACAGACTTTTTTAAGCCTGCATACAAACCCCTGGGCTAAAATGGCTTACACGACGTATTGGTTTCTCCTTGGGAACAGAGTGACGATTGACCGCAAAACATTTGATATTGGTTGGTCATGGATGGGTGCGTCTAGATATGGCTATAAAAATAGATACTATACTTTTAAGCAAGGAACAATGAGTGCCTTAGAAAGAGCGTTTTGGGGTTTTGGAATATTCCCGTGTAAACTACAATCGCTTAATTACAATACTTGGTCAGGTTTATATGTTTATGACCCTATATGTGAAATAGAATACACTAGAAGAAAAAGAGTAACAATACCAGACATGAATGAAGAATGCTGTGGAATGATTAGAAGGATTTACGAGTTCCTAGACCCTGAATCCTTTCCGGCTGAAATGCCTGAAAAAATAACGGTTAATGCTA
>NZ_JARPLC010000329.1:0-1228 GCF_032350395.1 Limnospira sp. PMC 289.06 | reverse complement strand
CACTCCACCCGATAATTGACCCTTGATGATTAATAATTGTAGGGTGGTGCGTCAGATGAATAAAATTTGCCGTTAACCCAGTAGGTTATCCCTCTGACGCACCCTACGTTAACTCGGACCCCACCGGGATATAAATAAACCCGCCCCACCGCACGGGATAATTGATGATTGATAATTGCGAATACCTCTCCTCCTGACGGAAATCATAATAAACCCGCCCCACCACAAGAGAGCGATCGCTTTATTACAATCTTTGTTAATTAAAGTCTATCTCGCTACCGATAGCAAGGCGTTATCTGCCACATTTCCTCTGGTAAGAAAAGAAGGTTTAGCCGCTTATGATGCCGCCCATTTAGAGTTAGCTATCCCATGGAAATTGCCCCTGGCTACATTCGAGAGCCGGTTAGCAAAGGTGAATGAATCAATGGCGATCGTGATGAAATTTAATCTAGCTTTAAGTGCAGTTTGAGGGCAGTCTCTACTATTTCCATAACTTCCTGGCTCAAAAAACCCACTGTATCCCCACCGATCCTTTGTTTAGAAATAGTTCGCACCTGCTGCGCTTGCACCTTGGAAGGCTTGGATAAACCGCTATCCTCTGGATTGATTAACACTTCAAAAGGGTAAACGCGAGTCACATTAGAGGTAATGGGTAGAATTGTCACTGTATCCGCTGCGCGGTTATTTGCATCGTTACTTACTATCAGCACGGGACGGCGTTTATCCATTTCCGAACCAACCGCCGGACTGAGATTAGCATAGTAAATTTCACCACGTTTCATCGGTTAATCCATCGGCAATTGTAATATCCCACGCGGAATCAATTTCACTAGATGCTTCTCTGTAAGCGGATTCTAGTTCTTGATTTCTCAATAATTCTAAAGCTAATTCAATCACTTGGTCAGGGGATTGACATCCTTTGGCAATTTTATAGTTCTCAATAAATTGTACTAGGGATGTTGGTAAGGAAATTGAGATTTCTTTAGCGGGCGACATCTTAGTTATCGATAGATAGATATGATTATTTGATTATAGCATCAGCGATCGCCTTGATGATTAACCATTGATAATTGTAGGGGCGGGTTCTGCTGTCAATTGTCGGACCCCACCGGGATATAAATAAACCCGCCCCACCCCACCGGATAATTGATAATTGACCATTGATAATTAACCATTGATAATTGTAGGGGCGGGTTCTGCTGTCAATTGTCGGACCCCACCGGGATAT
>NZ_JARPLC010000328.1:0-1231 GCF_032350395.1 Limnospira sp. PMC 289.06 | reverse complement strand
ACATTAATTACCGGGTCAATAAGTGGAAACGCCGGAACAGCAACAGCACTTCAAACTGCTAGAACAATTAATGGGACTTCGTTTAATGGTAGTGCCAATATAACAATAACTGCCAATACTCCTAATACATTAACAAATGGTACGGGATTAACTGGAAATAATTTTAATGGGAGTACTGCCACAACATGGGCGGTTGCTTATGGCACTACAGCAAACACAGCCTGTCAAGGTAATGATAGTAGATTATCTGACGCTAGGACTCCCACAACGCACACACATTCAAATATTACATTAACTGCAGGAGATGGTTGATCAGGAGGAGGAACTTTAGCAGCTAATAGAACAATTAATGTAGATTCAACTGTAGTTAGAACTACAGGTAATCAAACTTTAACAGGAATTAAAACATTTAACATAACAAATAATCCAGTAACTTTTGCAACTAATGAAAGTTTTCCTGATGGAAATATGCTTATTGATTTTAATGTTTGGAGGGGGTTTGACATCCGCCGGATAGGCTCTAGTGCTGGTTCGGCAAGTTTAGTACTAAATAGTAGAGTTGGAGGAAATAGTTGGGCGTTTTCTCATCAAGGGAATTATTCTATGCAATTAGAAGCAGATAATAATCCTAGAGTATTTATATATCATGGTATTAATTTTCATCAAAGCGATGTTTGGCGAGGTGCTCCTGACAATAGATATTCAATACAATTATATAACGGGCAGACATATTTTATAAAGAGCTCAACTCTTTCATCATCTGGAGTACATACTAGATTTAGAGTAGGAGGCACAAATGTATCTTATATTAACGATAATGGAGACTACGTTAAAGGTAGCTCTGATCTTAAATTCAAAACACTTTTATCAAAACCAACTCTAGGGTTAAGCGAAATTAACGCATTGACAGTCACGTGGTTTAAGTATAATGAACTTGCAGCATTTCATGGCTTTAATCCAAGTACAGAACAATTTGGTTTAATTGCTCAAGAAGTACAAAATATATATCCTAACGCAGTTGAAGTGATTAAAAATGACCATACAGATAGTCCTGAAGTTGACGACAAAAAAATAGATTACTTAACAATCATGTATGATAAACTGATACCATTAGTGATTGCGGCAATTCAGGAATTATCAGAAAAAATCGACAAATTGGAAAATATGCTAAACACTCAACAATAAATTAACAGATAATGCCTAATGCACTTGATATATCTGAAAGTAATTG
>NZ_JARPLC010000327.1:0-1231 GCF_032350395.1 Limnospira sp. PMC 289.06 | reverse complement strand
ATGAGGATGGTCAGGAGTGCGCTCCTTATATTCAACCAAGGGGTTGAAGTCCCCATCAGGCGGTTATTTCAGGTATTTCAACCTTATTTCATGCCTGAACGTCTCGCACCCCATTGCTAAGTTTAACCGTTCCTTGTCGAAAATAGTTTCTTAGCTTTTCGTAGCTTGCCTTTCCGCATCTTGATACTGTCCATGTCCTTAACATTAGCCAGATTTTATTATCTAGCTTATTGAAGGTCTCGGATGAGACCACCCCTGAATAGTAGTTTGACCATCCCCGAATAATTGGGTTTAGTTTGCTTATCAGGGCTGATTGAGGTGCTGTTTTAAGTTGTTTTATTACACCTTTTATCACTTCTGTGTGGTATTTAATTGCTTTGTTACTGGGTTTAATGTTTGTTTTGAAACCTAACATTTTGTGGGGGGTTTTATTGAATAAAAAACCTCCTTTTATTCTTCCCCCTAATTTCCCAGATTTATATTTACCCACAGGGTATTGCCTGATCTTGAATCCTAGAAAGTTAAACCCTGGCTCCTCTGTTTTTCCATCATATTCAATAGGTTTGAACGTATGACAGATTCGAGTTTTTTCGGGTTTTATTTCTAGTCCTACAGGTTTTAGCCATTCGGAAATAACAATTTTGCACTGTTCAATGATTTCAAGTGATGGAGATATCACAACAAAATCATCGGCGTATCTTATTGAGGTGGCTTGAACCGTTCCTTTTTTCTTGGGATACATTGTTTCAATTAACCTAACCATTCCCAACAGTGCGATGTTGGCGAGTATTGGACTTATTACCCCTCCTTGAGGTGTCCCTGCTTCTGTATCCTCGAATACACCGTTATCTAGCACACCCGCTTTGAGCCATTGTTTCAAGTCTCTTTTCAGGCTGCTTGGACAATGAATTTTGGAAAGTAGATAATCATGGTTCACGGTAAGAGCATTTGGCTATGTGTTAGGGGTCGAGAATGGAGTCACCACCATCCCCTCCCATTCAGAACCATACGTGAAAGTTTCCCTTCATACGGCTCCTGGTGTGGATACCCTGTTTTGTCAAAGGAGCAGAATCAACAGACCTGCTTTTTACTTCGATGTTCAGAGCTATATGCAGCACGTAGTCTTTAAACTCGTCCTCGCCATTATACTCTTACTGACCGCAGTATCTATATCCACACCGTGACAATTGGGCATATCCCCACCATGACAATTGGGCTTTAGCTTCTGGTC
>NZ_JARPLC010000326.1:0-1244 GCF_032350395.1 Limnospira sp. PMC 289.06 | reverse complement strand
ACCCATCCTCGCGTAGCAGGTGGGGGAGGGATAGGAGCGGTGGTTGAGTGGGGTTCAATGCCCCCGAAACCACCAAGTTTGTACTACGCGCAATCAAAGAGACCTTAGAAGCGGTGAATTGACCCAACCGCTTCCAGTTGATATCGCTGACAGAAACCTGTCTGTGAGTGTCACCACTCACCCAGCCGACGATAACCCGACCTGCCATTTCAGCACGCACAATGTCACCCTTCCTGACCCCATGCCGTGTGGTGGTACCGCCATATTTACGACGCACCCCACCTTTGGCCGGAACCATCAAGTGCAG
This sequence comes from Limnospira sp. PMC 289.06, assembly GCF_032350395.1. Taxonomy (NCBI): domain Bacteria; kingdom Bacillati; phylum Cyanobacteriota; class Cyanophyceae; order Oscillatoriales; family Sirenicapillariaceae; genus Limnospira; species Limnospira sp. PMC 289.06. The sequence continues at coordinate 937 of NZ_JARPLC010000326.1, read as the reverse complement.
TTGTCTACGAGAAATGGGAGGTCTGCGAATCACTTTAAAGATGGATGGTGTTAACTGAACCAAACCCTTCCAGGTATGACCGTGAGTGTTGGCAGTGTGGAACGGTTCATATTTGACCAACTCAGAACAGGCCAGAGTCAGTCCATCCACGGCATGAGTTTCAGGAGTTTGAGCCGACTTGTCTTTTGACTTGACTAACCTTAACGCAGTCCTGAGATTAGCCGTTTCATACCCAAATTGAGTCTTAACCTGGGCTAGTTTTGACAACCAGCCCAGCATCACTTTTTGCCCCACCATTACAGGCGAGAAGGACTTGGACCCTTTTGCCTTTACATACTCATAGACGATCTTACTGACGGGGAATAGGCGGCATAGTTCAGTCACCACCCGCAATTCAAGTTGTCGGTTGGCTCGAATACTGGGAGGTAATTTGTTTTGTCTGCGGTTGTTAAAGCGCTTCTGCCGATGGGCACGCTTGGAATAGGCCCAATTGCGGTTAATCCGTCTCCCACGCCTTCCACGCCGCATCATGCGACGTTGTTTCATTCGGTCTTTGACGGCTGGGAATGGGAGAACCAAGTGAGCCAGAAATAGGGTTGCCTTGGGTGATTGCACCCCAACACCGCTATACAGTTTCCCCGGGTCAACTCCAACCGCAATCGGTTGAGTCTCTTCCCCAGACGGTTGCTGAGTTAGTTGAACGTAGAACACGCCCAGGTCTGACCATTTTCCCACGGCTACCCCATCTCGAATCCAACGTCTTGCTCGACTGGGCTTGGTTGGCATTAATGGTTTCCCACTGGGGGATAAAACCGGAACTCGTAGCATGGTGATAAACCTCTTGCGAGTTTGAGTCTCTTCGCCCACCGAATCAAACATGGCTTGGCTTTCCCAACGCCCCTAACCAGGAGGCTTGCAGATAATCCGATCTAGAGAA
>NZ_JARPLC010000325.1:0-1255 GCF_032350395.1 Limnospira sp. PMC 289.06 | reverse complement strand
ATAGTTACGTCACTTGGGAGGGTATAAAAGAAGCCTTGTATACTCCATTAAAAGACGGTAGCAGTCCGGTGGGGCACAAGGATTTTAAAGACCGATATTACAAGTTAAGGCAGGTAGCGGAACGGGCTGGCTGCAAAAAAGCACTGGACAAGCTAGAAAAAATTGACCCTACCCAAACAGTATTTGCTGAATCCCAAAGTATAGACTTGGATACCTTGTTAAGTTTACTAGACAAAGAACGCAACACTGATTATCGTTCTGTCAAAGAGAATAATGCTCGTGATGGTTGGTGTTGGGTTAGTGCAATGTGTACTTTATATGGGTTAAGACCGTCTGAAGTAGCAGCAGGTCAAAATTTAACTAAGCCAGTTAAGATTGATGGCATTACCTTCCCAGTCATATCTGACCCTACCAACATTGAGTTAGTGTTAGTGATTGGAGAATTTACCTATTTTGGGGGTTCTACTAAGACAGGTTGGAGGTTAGCTATCCCAATGAGTAAAGACAAGGTTCTAATTAACCGCCTAGGGATTCATAACGTTTATCTACCTGTTACTGAGTCTAAAAATCCAAAAATGTTTAATAATAATCATCGCAACTGGTTATCACGACATAATTGGGGACTAACTCAAGCCTATGCCTTTCGACACCTTGGAAACCAACTAGGGGAGATGAACGGGATACCACAGGAAATCAGAGCGCGTTCGTTTGGTCACTCGGTGTCAGTTAATGATGGCAAGTACAAAAAACGTCGCCATCTTGCGACAGAGTTAGGCATCCTAACAAGACATCAAAGGCAACCATTACCGCTAGAGATGGGGAAACAAGTCCTGATTAATATCGGCATTAATCCAGACCTACCAGAGGTTAAGGCAATTATCAGAGCTCTTTACCAGCTTGATGATTAATCCCCAATAAACCCACAACACAATACCCTCTAGGCTAAATACCTAGGGGGTTTTCCTTTTGCACTAACTCCTAAATGTGCGATCGCTTTTGAGTGCACTAGAGTAACGGTAGAATAGGGGTTATAGGCTATAAAACGGGTTCGAGCCCCGTCAGTCCCGTTTTTTCTATTTCCTTATCCTGACGGCGATAGCGGGAATTTACTTAACCCGATAGTCGTACCGTCACACACAAAATACACTCAACTCAGTCTTAGCACACGGGACAATTAGCGCATATCCCTCAGCAACAAATCTTAATTATTGACGGGTTAATCAATAAGCACAACTTAATCAATCTGTCAAATACC
>NZ_JARPLC010000324.1:0-1265 GCF_032350395.1 Limnospira sp. PMC 289.06 | reverse complement strand
GCTCCGAAAGTTGAGGTCATAAAGCAGGGGGTTGTAGCCCTGTTCCCAATGACAAAGGGGTATCCACATCAGGAGCCGTATGAGGTGAAAGTCTCAAGTACGGTTTGGAATTGGAGTTGGGGAAGGCGACTTCCCTTTCGACCATAACGAAATGCTCTTACCGTGAACCATGATTATCTACTGTCAAAAATTCATTGTCCAAGCAGCCTGAAGAGAGACCTGAAACAATGGCTCAAAGCGGGCGTGTTAGATAACGGTGTATTTGAGGATACAGAAGCAGGGACACCCCAAGGAGGGGTAATAAGTCCAATACTCGCCAACATCGCACTGTTGGGAATGGAAAGGCTAGTTAAAGGTGGAAAGGATGAATATAAAAATCTTCAGCTATTACACCGCCACTGTCATGATGATAAGACGGCACTTGACAATGCCAACGCTGTATCCTTAACAATGGAGCAGTCAGATTAGGATCCGTATGAGGTGAAAGTCTCAAGTACGGTTTTGTATGGGAGGGAGAGATGGTGACATCTCTCTCGACCCCTACTGGGTTCATGCCACACGTTCGATTTCTCTTATCATAGATGGTTGGCAGTGGTCGTATCTTGGTAGTAGGTTCTACCTCACGCCTTCCGTTCCCCGCTTCAACCTGAGGTTGTAAGCCCTCAAATTGGGGGTGGCTATCGCCTTATCTCTCAACTTTCTGCTATACTTGTAGAGTACGTGCGAAACGTTTAGGAGTGAAATAGGGCTGCGATGCCCGAAATAACCTCCTAGTGGGACTTTCACCCATTGGTGGAATATAGGAATTGACTCTCATCCCCGACCATCCCATAACTGTTTATATGTCCCGACGCTTGGAGCAATCTCAGCAAGGCAGGGAACTCAGGGTCAAGACTGATAGCTTAAACGATGGGAGTTGTGACCCATCTAGTAAAGCAGGAAGTTGAGAGATAAGGCGGTAGCCACCCCCAGTTTGAGGAATCATAACCCGTCAGATTGAAGCGGGGAACGGAAGGCGTGAAGTAGAACCTACTACCATATGCGACCACTGCCAACCATCCATGACTAAGGAAATCTGAATGTTCCGACTTGAACCATCGTAATAAGTAAGTAGCGAAATAAGTTGACACGCTGCGCTCAAAAGAGTAAGGGGAAAAGTAGGAGTCTCAACTCACTACCTACACAGACCTTTAAAATTACCCCGGTGGAAAGGACAAGTCTAAAGATGGAATGCCCGTATAAACGGAACGTTTAAACCCCTTTTA
>NZ_JARPLC010000323.1:0-1271 GCF_032350395.1 Limnospira sp. PMC 289.06 | reverse complement strand
GTGGTCGCCTCTGGTAGTAGGTTCTACTTCACGCCTTCCGTTCCCCGCTTCAATCGTGGGGTTGTGATTCCCAAAACTGGGGGTGGCTATCGCCGTTACTCTCTACGCAATTGTTAAGGAATCATTAAGATTGCCAATTTTGCGTTTTGACTTTGAGTTCCCCGCCTTGTTTTGTATATTTCTATACCAAACGTTGGGACATATAAACAGTTGTAGGGATGGTCAGAAGCGAGATTCTTATATTCAACCAAGGGGTTTAAATCCCCACCAGGCGGTTATTTAGGGCATTGCAGCCCTATTTCCTGTCTGAACGTATCGCACTTACACCTCTATCATTACATATTAGGCACTACCTGTAGGGTCCGTCAGACCTATAGCTTAGGTAACGCCACCAATAACTCCCATATTGTTGACACACCGCTAACCAAACTCCCGAAGCCAATCCTTGGGAGTGTCAAGGTAGGGGTCGAGAATGGAGTCGCCTCCATCCCCTCCCATTCAAAACCGTGCTTGAGATTTTCACCTCACACGGCTCCTGGTGTGGATGCCCACATTGTCAGTGGCACAGCGATACCAACCGCTGCTTTGTCCTTCTTTGTTCAGAGCTATATGCGCCACGTAGTCTTTATACTCGCTCTGGCCATTATACTCCTACCCATGGCAGAATTTACATCCATACCGTGGCACGTGGGCTTAGTTATGGTCGAGAGGGAAGTCGCCTTCCCCAACTCCACTTCCAAACCGTACTTGAGACTTTCACCTCATACGGCTCCTGATATGGATACCCCTTTGTCAGTGGGAACAGGGCTACAACCCCCTGCTTTATGACCTCAACTTTCGGAGCTATATACAACCACGTAGTCATTAACTCGCTCTGGTCATAAACACTCTTAGTTGTCGCGGTCTCTATATCCACACCGTGACTAGTGGGCATATCCTAACCATTACAGTTAGGCATTAGCTTTCAGTCACATCCTTTCCCCTAGGAGGCATACGCTTACACTTTTCACGCTCTGCTTGTGAGTAATATTGCTCACATTTTTTTTATTAGCAGAGCCTAAAAGGGGTTTAAACGTTCCGTTTATATGGGCATTCCATCTTTAGATTTGTCCTTTCCACCGGGGTACTTTTAAAAGTCTGTGTAGGTAGTATAAGGAGCCTCCTACTTTTCCCCTTACTCTTTTGAGCGCAGCGTATCAACCTATTTCGCTACTTTATAATTACGATGGTTCAAGCCGGACATTCGGTTTCCCTAATCATGGATGGTTGGC
>NZ_JARPLC010000322.1:0-1278 GCF_032350395.1 Limnospira sp. PMC 289.06 | reverse complement strand
GAAATATTCTCAATAGTTAGAGCGCAAGGTACTTTACAAGTTAATGGTAATGACCCGTCAAAAGACATATTAGCCGATTTAACTAGGTTATATGATTCAATGAAAAAACAGGATGATATTAGAGAACAGGAAACCAAGAAAGTACAAGAATTATTGAAAAAAGACTTTCCTGATATCAAGATAGAAACCGAATTGATTGACGGCGATAACCCACTAAGAGGGACTTTGTAATGGTTGCCAGAAGTGCAAGAATGCTAAGGAGTACTCGTAGCTTGTCTAGCCGTCAAACCCGTAGCAGTATAGGTAGGAATGGCGTTAGACAAGTTAATTTAGCTCAGAGAACATCTACTCAAGAGATGGGTTGGTTTGGCAAGCTATGGGCAAAAATAACTGGTAAAGTTGTTGAATGGGGCAAAAGTTTTGGAGGTTGGTTATGGGAAGGAATTACTAAGTTTTTATCTAACTTTAGTTTTGAGAAAGTAGCACGATTTATCACGTCTAATTGGGATAGTTTCTGGAATTTCAACTGGAATATATCAGATGAACAGATAGACAAAAATATGATGAATATTGCTAATCAATTTATTAGTACTACCGCCGGTTTTTTGGGTAATATGGCAGGTAAATTAGTTTGTGGAGTATTGCCTACCATTGGTATTGCATTTATCAACAAAGCCGCTGCTATGCACATTGCCTTAAGCAAGGGACCTGAAATGCTTATGGAAGTATCTACAGCTTTCGGCTCATACGTTAAACAGTCATTTAACATGGCTATGAAAGCCATAGCATGGCAACTGTTTAAACATGGTAGACGGGTTGTTAAAATGTTTTTAGATAAAAGTCCTTCAACACTTGCAACGGCTATTGTTTCAATGGTTCCTGGTGGTAAAGGAACGATTGAAAAGTGGGGTGACGAAAAAGGTGAAGAATGGAGTTTCGGTAAACAGAGAAGGGAAGCTAGGGAGAAATTACCAGAAAGCTATGACGGAAATATTAACACTATTTGGAATCAAGATAGTAGTGAAGAATTTTGGGAGGAATTCTCAGATAACTGTAAAGAAGCAATTATTTTAGTTGCTCAAGGATTAGATGAATATATTGCATTACAACGCATTGAGGAAAATAGACAACAACAATTAGTTAACGCGGTTGTAGAAAATGGTGGAGAGCGATTTAGACTAGTATCATCATTAAGAAACCTTCAAGAAAATGTAGCAAATGTGTTAGCTCAAACTGAGATATTAGGAAATAGAGATATTGGTCAATTTGTAGGGTCGG
>NZ_JARPLC010000321.1:0-1283 GCF_032350395.1 Limnospira sp. PMC 289.06 | reverse complement strand
GAGACGTTGCGATCGCACTTTTTCCGCCGCCAATTCTTCTTCCGCCCGCCGCGCCCTTTGTTCGGACTCTTCGGCTTGCTGCTGTGCTGCTTGGGCTTGTTGGTGTAACTCTACAGAGGTCAAAAAACGACGACCATCGGGATAGTACAACTCTAAACCCGTTGACGGAAATTCAAAGCTAATCTGGAGGCGAGGACTCACCCAACCAGACATTTCCTCAATCATGGCTAACTCCCCGTCCCTATGCAACCATCCCGCCAAATCCAAACGTTCCGGGTCATATATATAATATTCTTCCACCCCGTAACGCTCATAAAACTTGAATTTCCGGTTCATCTCCGCTAAACGATTCCCTGGTGAGAGAATTTCAAACACTACTTGGGGCGCTATATTATCCTCCTCCCATTGTCGATAGGAACCTCGATGACCTTTCGGCCTGCCTATGGCTACCATGGCATCGGGGGCTTGACGGGTTTTATTGTCCCCTTCCACGGGATACCAGAGTAAATCCCCAGCCACAAACACATCGGGACGATTGGCGAACAAAATTTCTAAGTTCTCTTTAATTACCACAATCCACTGGAATTGCTGGGTATTTTCTGCCATCGGTTGTCCGTCACTATCGGGATAAATTACGGTTTGGGAAACTTGCTGAACCATAGTAATTTTCTCATCTTGGATGAGTCGGGCTAATCTCTGAAGCTATTTTGTAGTATAGCAGTTTTCGATTGAGGCGGTCTCATGTTACTTGGCTAAGATAGGGGTTGGCTGGAATATTTATCAACCTAATTTGGTTGGGTTTCGCCCAGGGCTGCACCCAACCTACAGCTATAAGGCTTAGGTATAGTGGCGGATATTTTGACAACGCTTTCCTAGCCATACCATTGTTAGATATACTATTATCATAATTCCGGGCATAATTGTCAAAGTTTGAGACTAGCGGCGCAGATGCACAAATAGAAAATAAAGCATTCCAGGAAACCAAGATAAAGACAGGGTTTGAATGGGTCGATCGCGCCAGATTAGATGGTCAATCGCTTGGCGATCGCAGTATTTTCAAACATCAATGGGAGAGGATCAAGATTATTATCGACTATTATTCATGCTTTCATCCCCCAAGTCTAGGGCTGAGGTGCATAGTACACTTTTTATATAAATTTGGCTTCAACTGTGAAATTACCGAGTTATAATAGTCTCATGACTTAATGAAACCCTAGCGTGGATAATTATTTTCTATCTTATTCCCAAACTTTCACCAATAAAAACCCCGACCTAGGGAATTG
>NZ_JARPLC010000320.1:0-1321 GCF_032350395.1 Limnospira sp. PMC 289.06 | reverse complement strand
GGAGTCAATAACTGCTTGTATCCGTTCATTAGTTAAATACAGATTAACTTCACCTTCTGGCAAGTCATCGGTTGATTGCCCAAACTTACTAGAGTAAATGTTGAAATTAGTCATAACTGCCTCTATATTGAGTAATCAAATAAATGGCTAATAACTTAATACTAGCCATTCATTTGATGATTACATATTGATATATTCGATAATTGTAACGCTGATACTAGCGCTAGATTCTGCTATCGCCTGTAACTCAGTTCTACCCCACGTTATTGAGATGGTATCACCTGGCTTAACCGAAAATGCAGCGTCTGACACGCTATCACCTGTAGGGTCAAATATTAGATGTACATTGGTATTTGACCGATTCTTTACAAACACCGTTCTACCGTTACTGGTAGCATTGATAGGCACAACTTCCGTGATAGTGTTAGCAGTCAAACTTATCGCGGTAGTTTCGGGAGTTCCCGGTATTTTACTGCTCATATTTAGAGTGTCTAAATTGACAACAGAACTATAAACTGAGAAACTCATAATAAACTCCTAAATCAAAGTAAAATTTACCAATTTATTGTTTGTTCTAACCCAACAATATTGGTTACGCTATCCTCAGTTATAGCATAGATAGAAGCTGTTGATTTTAGTTCATCATCCCACCCAGCGTTAGGAGGTAAATATAGGCATTGATAAGGTACACAGTTACTGATATCACCGTGACAAAACCATACCCCTACAGAACCTACGTTTTGTAAGTGCAACCTATACCGATTAATATTTGAGGGTCTAACTAATGTGGGGGTATTGCCTATTGTCACCCCAAAATTTTCGGGTTGTGTCAATGTAGGGGTTTGAGGAACTGTATCGAGTTGATATTCAGCCATGCCCAAAATATTAATAGAATCATTGTTATGTAACTGAGTTAAACACCTAGCTTTAACTATTGAGTTGCTATCAATTGCTAAACCTTCGTTTTGATTAGTGATTAATTCAATTAACAGGTTTTCGGTGTGAATGCCTCCATAATATGGCAATTTGACAATCCCTAAATTTAACCCGTTTTCTGTTGCCATATTCCCATAAAATATCTGTAAATCTACCGCTCCCTGCAACACTTCCTGTTTTTTTTCCCACCGTTGGTAATAGCTATCTTCCGGGTAAATTGTGGGGATTTGTGATTGTGCAATACTGGGAGTGTAACATCTAGCGTTTAACGATGATATATAGCTGTAAATACCGATATCATATTTATATCTTTCTGTTATTAATGATTCTAAAATAGTCCCGTTAAATAACTCTATGGCGTTACTCCAGTTAGCAGCGTTTATAT
>NZ_JARPLC010000319.1:0-1326 GCF_032350395.1 Limnospira sp. PMC 289.06 | reverse complement strand
TAATAGGGGTCGAGATAGACCTCACGGTCTACCCCTCCCATTCAGCAGCAGAACCGTACATGAGACTTTCACCTCATACGGCTCCTAATTTGACCGTCTCCTTGTTAAGAGTACAGCATCATCTCTTCATCAAGAGCTGTTTTATCATCGTGACAATGGCGATGTAATAGTTGAAGATTTTTGTATTCATCCTTTCCGCCATGGCTTCTAGGTACAATGTGGTCTACTTCAATTAAATCTGATGGGGTAAAGAATTGCCCACACCAGGTGCACTTGCCTTTTTGTTTTTTGAGTAGTTTTGCTACCCTATTTGGCGTATCGATTGCTTGTCCTTTCCTGGTTGCCCAGTAAGTCCAATTTCCGTCGTATGGTGTTGCGTCAGGGCGTATTAGGGTGTGTCTGACAATCGGAGTCCAATTATGTTTCCACAGTTGAAATCCATCTTTGGTTTGGAACATCCAATTTTCGTGTCTTTCTTTCCCATTGCTAAGTTTAATTGTTCCATGTCTGAAATAATTTCTTAGCTTTTCGTAACTTGACTTTCCGCATCTTGATACTGTCCATGCCCTTAACATTTGCCAGATTATGTTGTCTAGCTTATTGAAGGTCTCTGTTGAGACTACCCCTGAATAATAGTTTGACCATCCCCTAATAATTGGGTTTAGTTTGTTAATCAGGGCTGACTGAGGTGCTGTTTTATGTTGTTTAATTACACCTTTTATCACTTCTGTGTGGGCTTTAACTGCTTTTTGGCTGGGTTTTATGTGGGTCTTATGTCCGATTGGTCGGCTCATGAGACTCCCGGTTTTTCCAGACTTGTATTTTCCTACTGGGTATTGCCTGATATTGAATCCGAGAAAATCAAACCCAGGTTCTTCTGTTTTGCCATTATACTCAATAGGTTTGAGTGTGTGACCAATTCGAGTCTTTTCGGGTTTAATCTCTAATCCTACCGGTTTTAACCATTTGGTGATAGCAGTTTGGCACTGTTCAATGATTCCTAGGTCTTTGGAGATGACCACAAAATCATCGGCATATCTTATAAGGTTCACCTGGGTGGCTGTGCCTTTATTTGGATACATTCCTTTAACTAGCCTTTCCATTCCCAACAGTGCGATGTTGGCGAGTATTGGACTTATTACCCCTCCTTGGGGTGTCCCTGCTTCTGTATCCTCAAATACACCGTTATCTAGCACACCTGCTTTGAGCCATTGTTTCAGGTCTCTTTTTAGGCGGCTTGGACAATGAATTTTGGACAATAGGTAATCATGGTTCACGGTAAGAGCATTTTGCTATATCAGCATCAAGAACATAATATTGTCCCTT
>NZ_JARPLC010000318.1:0-1334 GCF_032350395.1 Limnospira sp. PMC 289.06 | reverse complement strand
CATGGGTCTGATTCATAATCTCCGGTGAGGGGAAACTATGGGCTATCATCTACCGGATCCAACCCGATACCCCCAAACAACTTTTCAACTGGTGACAATTACCGGGATGGGACTCGATACCCACATAATCCTCAGCAAGTTTCCAATCTTTGTTGGCAATCACCCCGTGCGGAAACCGATACCAACATAATCAGTTCACCCCCAAAATCTTAGTCGTAGGTTGTAGGTAAAGCTATCTGTTAGGGGTCAAGTAGTTATGGGTAATATCTGGACATGATAGGGTGAGCATTCGTATAAACCGTTCACACTACTGTGTCTCAGTAGTGTGTTGGGAAAATATGCAGACACCCCCTACAGTCAGAAACCATAGGGGGCCATTAAGTTATTGAGTTAGCTGTTAGCTGTTAGCTGTTAGGGTTTACGCTTGTTTAGGGTTACACCGATAAAACATAGCTATAGCAGCTTGTTGAATCTTTTCGTTGGTAGTCTGGTCAGATTTTCCGATATAGATGTGATGGTTGATTTTACCGTCCGAGCCCTTCAGGTTCCAGTACGCGAAACCGTTGATAGATGTTTTTTTGCAAGCCGTGAACCGTTTACCGTTTAACTCAACCGAAAATGATTTGTTTTTGATCAGGTAGTCAAACCATTCGGGTGTATCTAAGTCAATGCAAATTCCACCATGACCCAGTAGAAAGTTGCTAAACCTTCCAGACATTAAGTTGATTACTGGCAATAACTTAGGCATTGAAGTCACCCCCCATAAAAATGTCACTGCTGTCATCATTGCCATTCAAGTCGGGCATAAATGATGCTGGCTGAATAATCGCATCATGAGACGATACCCACTTTTCCTGTACCGCCATAAAATCTACAGCGGCGTTATGGGCGATTTCGGCTAATTTCACCCTGGTGTCTTGGTTAGCATAGGGGATATATCGTGACAGTAATTGAGTGTAAATATCACGTGCTAATTCCGCGATAACCATTAACCTTGCTTGTTTCTCGTTCATGGTTTTGTGTTTTCTGTTTTGAGGAAATCATTTAATTTTATTGAAAATTTATAGCATTATTAAAGCTCATTTTTATTGGCTTTTTATTATTGCTTGATTTTTTCTTACAACCATTTTTTAATTGCTGTAATCAAGGAATTGTGCATAGCCAGAAAAGTGCTTTCAAGCTCCAAGAATCGACGACATTCGTTAAATTGTGTAGGACAATCGGCAAGTTCTACAGCGTCCAGTAGCGCTACAATTTTGCTGTTTAACCTATCACTATGATACAGCCTTTACACAAAACACAAAGTACAGTATAATGTATGGCTATTGTATAAG
>NZ_JARPLC010000317.1:0-1334 GCF_032350395.1 Limnospira sp. PMC 289.06 | reverse complement strand
CGGGCAGTCTTGGATTTGATTTTCCGCTTGGCTTTGGCAACCATGTTGGAAGTCTCGAAGGTCGGCAGAAAAATTATGCTGTAGTCGTGAGTCAAGTAGTGAGCAATTTGTTTGTGGGCTTCATCAACTAGATTGCGGATTTTGGTTCTCATTCGTTGAGCCGCTTGCCTCATCCGTCGCCTTCTTGAACGACAGGGTTCCTTGGCGATTCGGCTCATCAAATCATCCAAATGTTGACATAACCTAGTAATGCGTCCAATATCCCCGGAGCCCAATTCCAGAAACCGAGAGCCATCAAACCCGGTCATAAAAGTTCGGACGCCCGGGTCTAATGCAATTACGCCATTCGCTTCAGTTGGGGTAACGGCAACTGGTTCAGGGAAAATCGCCAACCATCGACCTTTGGTAAACACCAACTGAGTCCCTTGCCCGCAAGTTTTAGGGATAGCTTAGGAAACCATGAAAGTTAATCCTTTCGTGAGTCTTGGATACCAACTCCCTGAAGAGAAATTAGCATTGTTAAACTTGATGGCTTGAGAACTATCCCGACAGCTCGGTGGCCTTGCGCCAGGACTGGCGGTCAAAGCCTGATAGGCATCAAAGATGGCATTTTGCCGAATGTGGCAGGGTGTTTCTTTGACCCATTCGGGTAAGTCGCTCTGCATCACTTCGTTGCGTAATTTCAGTTTGCTTAGTCGTTTACCACTCCGGGATAATGCAATTGCTTGGTTGTAGCAATACCGACAAGCGGCCAGCCATTTACGCCAGACTTGATTTAGCTCTGGGCTGGGGTAAATCCGGATCTTCTTTGACCTGAGTTTTATATTGACTCCGTCCGTATAATCGGGAACTGAAGCAGTGGAGGATGGCGAGGATGTCCTCAACCATTTCTGGTTCTCGACTGAGACTTGTCTCGTTGAGAACCATGAGTGAGCACCTGTTTTGCTCACAGAGCCATCGAAACAAGTCCCATCCAAATCTGGCCAATCGGTCTGGGTGGGCAACGACAACCATGCGGACATCTCCTGACAAGACTTGTCCCAGTCAGGCCAGCATTTTCTTTCCCTTGAAGTTGAGCCCGCCTCCGATTTCGGAGACGACTTCTGCTTCGGGGTAGAGGTTGGACAGTGCGGCCACCTGTCGGTTGAGGTCGGACTGCTGGGCGCGGCTACTAACTCTGGCATAGATAACGACTTTGCGTTTGTCACTGCCTGATTTGGCAGCAGTATATGACTCAACGTTGTATCGTCGTTGCCCAGCGGGGGTTCTGATGGTCTCGATTGAGCCATTTTCGTCCCATCTGCGGAGTGTTCTTTCATGGACTCCAAGGATTT
>NZ_JARPLC010000316.1:0-1347 GCF_032350395.1 Limnospira sp. PMC 289.06 | reverse complement strand
AGTTCTGCTGCTGAATGGGAGGGGTAGACCGTGAGGTCTATCTCGACCCCTAATACCATATCCTAGCCTGGGATTAATCTTAGCAATTCCGAGAGTAGGGGCAATTCATCAATTGTCCCTACCTCGCTGGTTTCACTAAGAGCGCTATGGCAGAGTTAAAATATCCACTCCCTGGTCGGTTACAGCGATCGTGTGTTCAAATTGAGCAGACAGCTTACCATCTGTGGTAATCGCTGTCCAACCATCATCGAGTACCTCTGCTTCCCAGGTTCCCTCATTAATCATCGGTTCAATCGTAAAAACCATTCCTGAGCGCAGTTTTTTACCCTTTCCACGGGTCCCATAATGGGGAATTTGCGGTGCTGTATGGAAGACGGTATTAACCCCGTGACCGACAAAATCCCGCACTACAGAAAACCCATAACTTTCCGCGTATTCTTGAATAGCAGCCCCAATATCCCCTATGCGGCTACCTGGTTTCACCGTCTCAATAGCCCGCCGCAGACATTCCTCGGTGACTTCAACCAATTTTTTAGCTGTGGGGGAAGGATTACCGACAAAAAAGGTTTTTGAGGTGTCGCCGTGGTAGCCATCAACTATAGGGGTGACATCAATATTGATGATATCTCCATCTTGAAGAATCTGCTTGGCGCTGGGGATACCGTGACAGATAACTTCGTTAACACTGGTACAAATAGACTTAGGGAACCCATTATAACCTAGGGGAGCGCTACGGGCACCATGAGCTTGAGTCCAGCGTTCGGCTTCATCGTTGAGTTCTAGGGTACTGACTCCTGGTTTGACCATGGGTTCTAGGTAGTTCAGTAATTGCGCGGCTAACTTTCCGGCTTGGCGCATCTTTTCAATTTCTCGGCTCGATAGCAGTACGATTGTTTCGGTTCGCATTTGTATAATTAGCTAGTTGATACCCTAATTAGTAGGCTTTTTCTGTACTTAACTTATCATAGTTGATGGTTCTGGGGGAGGCGCTCAGGTGCTATCTGCTGAAAATGATATTAACATAGATCAACAGTGGCATGATACTCAGCGATGGAGGCAACATGACTAATCGACGGAACCAAATAGATCAAGAAAGCAGAACTTGGGGCATGATCGCACACCTCAGCTCTTTTGTGGGTTATGTCATACCTGTTGCTAATATCGTTGGACCTTTGGTGATTTGGCTACTCAAAAAGGATGAGATGCCATTTGTTGAAGATCAAGCTAAAGAAGCGTTGAATTTTCAAATCAGCATCTTGATATATCTGTGTGTATCGATTGTATTGATTTTGTTTTTAACAAAATGTGGCGGAATTCCCCTTCCTCGCTTGCAGGGAGGGGATGAAT
>NZ_JARPLC010000315.1:0-1367 GCF_032350395.1 Limnospira sp. PMC 289.06 | reverse complement strand
GAAATATGGAAGCCGGGGGAAGGGCTAAATTGGCTCACTATGGTCTGGATTCATACTTTCCCCTGGGGGCGTTTTCGGGGCGATCGCGCGATCGCGTGGAAATTGCACAACGGGCTGTGGTTTTAGCCCAGCAACAGTTAGGGAAAGTCTCCCCGGAGCGATTATATGTTATTGGTGATACGCCCCACGATGTGCGCTGCGGGCGGGCGATTGGGGCGAGGGCGATCGCGATCGCTTCAGGACACCATGGCGCTGAAGAGTTGAGAGATTGCGGTTCTTGGTGGGTTTGGGATGCACTTCCCCACCCCCAGCAGTTTTTGGAGACGGTGGGACTTAGGGAAACTGTTTATTGAGTTGGGCTACTTTGCACTCAAATTAGGGCTGGGAGTATCGCGTCGCTGACTGATTTGGGTTCAACTGTCTGAGTTGGTGCTTCTGGCTGTTGATTTTTTAGTCATGAGTATAGCCATGGGAGACGAATACATTGAATCTAGGCGATCGCTCCTCCCCTTGTCAACCCCTTTATTCTTTTATGGCGACGATTTGAGCCAGGGATTATGATGGATAATCATAAAAAAGGAGATGTTTCGGAAGGAGAATTTAGAGGTGATGGAGTGGCAAAGTGTGGTTAACTCGATTGATGAGTTTGTGTTTGAACAAACTGGGGAACACTTGGATAGTCTGCAATTAGCGATTTTAAAGGGAGTCCTGAATGGGGACAAGTATAGTGCGATCGCCAAGCAGTACGGATGTAGTACAGGTCATGCCAAGGATAAAGGCTACGAACTGTGGCAGTTATTATCAAAAGTCTTTGATCAAGATGTTAATAAATCAAATTTAGTCGCTACAGTTGAGCGTTTAGGGTTTGTAAATTATCAGCATCATATTGTCAATAATTCTGTTAAAATTAGTAATATTAATTTTTGCAATAATTCTGAAACAGCTAATTTAGAACATCAGGATAAAGTCCATCCTGAATCTCCAGTCAAAAATACCATATATGAAGACCAAATAGTTGAACATATCTTGCAAGAGACTAAATTTAAGGCGGTGGAGAAACTAAGTCAACTCGGTTTAACACCGGAACAAATTGCCGAATCCTTAGATTTACCCTTACCAGAAGTTCAGAATTGGATCGAGTAAATTTATGTGAATTTTGAGAATTATGGATTAGATTATCTGGCATCACAGTATGGATTTTGGATGACACTATTCGGTTCTACACTATCGATAAGCCAGGTACTTTTATTTTGGTCAAAAATTAAATTAAATATCAAGCTTTCACAGGGAGTCTGGCCATTTTTCATGTGGTATTTCAACCACACTTTAATTTTGGCTTTGCTATTATTTTTAGCAAAAGTCTGGAA
>NZ_JARPLC010000314.1:0-1373 GCF_032350395.1 Limnospira sp. PMC 289.06 | reverse complement strand
GCTCTCGAACCTGAATGGGAATCGAGATTTGAAGGCACAAGCTACGGGTTCCGTCCCGGACGGTCAGCCCAAGACGCAATTGGTAGAATCTATACTGCCATAAATCAAGGACAATACTATGTTCTCGACGCTGATATAGCGAAATGCTCTTACCGTGAACCATGATTACCTACTGTCCAAAATTCATTGTCCAAGCAGCCTAAAGAGAGACCTGAAACAGTGGCTCAAAGCTGGTGTGCTAGACAACGGTGTATTTGAGGATACCGAATCAGGGACACCCCAGGGAGGGGTAATAAGTCCAATACTCGCCAACATCGCACTGTTGGGAATGGTTAGGTTCATAGAAACAATGTATCCCAAGAAAGCAAACAGAGCGCAGGCTACTGTTATAAGATACGCCGATGATTTTGTAGTGATATCACCATCACTAGAAATTATTGAACAGTGCAAAACCGCTATCTCCGTATGGTTAAAACCTGTAGGACTAGAAATAAAACCTGAAAATACTCGAATCTGCCATACGTTCAAACCTATTGAATATGATGGCAAAACAGAGGAGCCAGGGTTTAATTTTCTAGGATTCAATATCAGGCAATATCCAGCAGGAAAATATAAATCTGGGAAAACAGGGGGAATGGCAAGCCGATTAATCGGTCACAAGACCCACATCAAACCCAGCAAGAAAGCAGTTCAAGCCCACACGGAAGTGATTAAGGGTGTAATAAAACAACATAAAACAGCACCCCAGTCAGCCCTGATTAACAAACTAAACCCGATTATTCGAGGATGGTCAAATTACTATTCAGCGGTAGTCTCATCAGAGACCTTCGTTAAACTAGACCACATAGTTTGGCAAATGTTACGGGCATAGACAGGTTCAAGATGCGGAAAGGCAAGCCACGAAAAGCTAGGAAACTATTTCCAACAAGGAACGGTTAAACTTAGCAATGGGAAAGAAAGACATGAATCTTGGTTATTCAAGACCAAAGATGGATTCCAACTATGGAAACATAATTGGACTCCGATTGTTAGACACACCCTAATACGCCCTGACGCAACACCATACGACGGAAATTGGACTTACTGGGCAACCAGAAAAGGTCAAGCAATTGAAACGCCAAATAGGGTAGCAAAACTACTCAAAAAGCAAAAAGGTAGGTGTACATGGTGTGGACAGTATTTCGTACCATCAGATATAATTGAAGTAGACCACATTATACCTCGAAACCACGGTGGAAAGGATGAATATAAGAATCTTCAGCTATTACATCGCCACACCCGCGATGATAAAACGGCACTAGATAACGCCAACGCTGTATCCTTAACAATGGAGCAGTCAAACTAGGAGCCGTGTGAAGGGAAACTTTCACGCA
>NZ_JARPLC010000313.1:0-1384 GCF_032350395.1 Limnospira sp. PMC 289.06 | reverse complement strand
ATAGTGGCAGTGAACATCATAGACCCGTCAGTTAATCCTGTATCGCTTTGGATTAACTTTAGCAATGCTAACTCTGGCATTGTAGGGTTATATTCCCGTTTTTTGCCCTGAAATTCCGTTTCGTATTTTTCAATGCAAAACCGAACAGCCATTAGTTCTTTATCACCTTGGGAATAACCCCAGTCTCTATCATTGAAATTCTGAAAATCCCCAGAAATACCCTTTCCGAACACCCATAAATGGGGTGGCTTTATCCGTAGTTGTGTATATTAAATGACCAGAAAAGTTCCTGTTTCACCGGGCTTAACTGCACTGCAATAACTAAATTTATCGTCCTGTTTTTTGCCGTAATATCCGATACTCATGATTAACTATCCTTTGATGATTGATTATGACGTTTGAAATTTTTTTGCATACCTCCCAAAATTGAGGGTTACCAACAATTGATACTCGTAGGCTGCCTTCATTTGTCAACCTTGCTGTAGCGTGACCTCTGTAGTCCCCCCTAGGGCTATAACAACCCATATAGGAATAAGCTAAATCAAGGATTTCCTGGGTTTTATGTTCCTTTATAGGGGTTAGTATCCGGTAGGCTATTTGAGTGGTTTCTGACTCAAATAGGTGTGGGTTATAGGTGGTGTTTATTAACTCACCGTCAATGGAAAATAACCCCTTGTAGTGCAGTTTATTCATTGTTTACCCTTGGAATCTCTAAGTTTTTCCAAAGCCCCTTAAACTCGTCGATATTGATAAATGAGATGCCTTGCCATCGGTAGGATGTCCCCCTTATAACAAACCAACACTGATTGACTAAACCAGGATTAAGGTACTGCAATAACTGCATTTTTAGCTTAAATGAATCAGTTAATACTCCCTTAACTTCGATGTAACGATTAAAGAACGGACTATAAAAATCTGGAATCCAGGTGATATTTTTCCAAGGTTTTGCATGTTCAATTAATGTCATTTTAGGGTGAACAATTAATTGATTATCATGTTTTCGTAGAAGGTGATAAACCCTACATTCAAATGCACTTGAAAAATAATAGCTGTCTATTTTTTGTCCTCTAGCATTGTATTTATTTCTCATCTTTTGGGTGCACTCCGAAACTTCCGCTAGGGTTATCAATTTCTTTGTCTAAGCCATTTTCCGCCGCATAGATGCTGTATTCTTCTCTGTAATACTCAAGTGCATCCTCCATTAATTCCTCAAGTTTTTCGGGGTTTAATGGTATTAATTTTTTAATGATTTTACCTAAAAAATAAGCGATAAAATCCTTATCAAACTTAACTAAAGTTGATGGCCACGTTATTCCTGACTTTCCACTGGAAATTGGAACTTTGATATATAGGGAATGACCGATATACATCAAGGGGGTTAACG
>NZ_JARPLC010000312.1:0-1399 GCF_032350395.1 Limnospira sp. PMC 289.06 | reverse complement strand
CATTGCAGCCCTATTTCACTCCTAAACGTCTCGCACATCGCCGTTACTCTCAACGCCCTGATTTCTCAGTTGGTTTATGACCTTGAGTCCCCTGCCTTGCTTAGATTTCTCCAAGCGTCGGGACATATAAACAGTTATGGGATGGTCAGGGGTGCGAATCCCTTATATTCCACCAAGGGGTGCAAGTCCCACTAGGACGTTATTTCAGGCATTGCAGCCTTATTTGACTCCTAAACGTCTCGCAAGTAGGGGTCGAGAGAGATGTCGCCATCTCCCCCTCCCATACAGAACCGTACTTGAGACTTTCACCTCATACGGCTCCTAATTTGACCGTCTCCTTGTTAAGAGTACAGCATCATCTCTTCATCAAGAGCTGTTTTATTGTCGTGACAATGGCGATGTAATAATTGAATATTCTTGTATTCATCCTTTCCGCCATGGCTTCTAGGTACAATGTGGTCTACTTCAATTATATCTGATGGGGTAAAGAATTGTCCACACCAGGTACATCTACCTTTTTGCTTTTTGAGTAGTTTTGCTACCCTAATTGGCGTGTCGATTGCTTGTCCTTTCCTGGTTGCCCAGTAAGTCCAATTTCCGTCATAAGGTGTTGCGTCAGGGCGTATTAGGGTATGTCTGACAATTGGAGTCCAGTTGTGTTTGAATAGATGTAACCCATCTTTGGTTTGGAACAGCCAATTTTCGTGTCTTTCTTTCCCATTGCTAAGTTTAATTGTTCCATGTCTGAAATAATTACTTAGTTTTTCGTAACTTGCCTTTCCGCATCTTGATACTGTCCATGCCCTTAACATTTGCCAGACTGTTTTGTCTAGCTTATTGAAGGTCTCTGTTGAGACTACCGCTGAATAATAATTTGACCATCCCCGAATAATCAGGTTTAGTTTACTAATCAGGGCTGACTGAGGTGTTGCTTTATGTTGCTTGATTACACCTTTTATCGCTTCTGTGTGGGCTTTGACTGCTTTTTGGCTGGGTTTTATATGGGTTTTGTGACCGATTAATCGGCTTACTTTCCCACCTGTTTTCCCAGATTTATATTTTCCTGCTGGGTATTGCCTGATATTGAATCCTAGAAAATCAAACCCAGGTTCCTCAGTCTTACCGTCATACTCAATAGTTTTGAGTGTATGACAGATTCGAGTCTTTTCAGGTTTTATTTCTAGTCCTACAGGTTTTAGCCATTCAGAAATAGCAGTCTTGCACTGTTCAATGATTCCTAGGTCTTTGGATATGACCACAAAATCATCGGCATATCTTATAACGTTCGCATAAGGGCGATTGTCTGTTTTCTTGGGATACAGTTTTTCAATTAACCTAATCATACCCAACAGTGCGATGTTGGCGAGTATTGGACTTATTACCCCTCCTTGGGGTGTCC
>NZ_JARPLC010000311.1:0-1399 GCF_032350395.1 Limnospira sp. PMC 289.06 | reverse complement strand
CAGCAATTCTCATTTTGGCGAAAACCTGTTCAAGTCCCCAGCATCCCTGTATCGTAATGACATCTAAGAAACCCAGGAGCGCCAGAGCCGTTGAAAAAGCCAGGTGGCTTTGAGACTCTAGTCGGTTCTTTCCGCCAGTGCTTGTCATCGCTACCGGACAAGCGCCGGGGTAAAAATCGCCGCTATGGAATGGAGGATGCCGCTTTAAGTGCGTTTAGTGTGTTTTTTACTCAAACTCCGTCGTTTCTGGCTTATCAACGTCTGATGGAGGGGAGTAAAGGCAAGAGCAATGCCCAAAGTCTGTTTGGAGTTCATCGAATTCCCTGTGATAACCAGATTCGGGACTTATTAGATGCCGTGTCCCCAGAGCACCTGTTTCCAGTGTTTGAGGATATCCTACAAGTCTTGGAAGCCCAGGGGCAGTTAGAAGACTTCCGTTGCCTAGGGGACAGTCTATTAGTCGCGTTGGATGGCACCGAATACTTCAGTTCCGACCAAATTCACTGTCCCCACTGTTCAACGCGCACCCAGAAGTCAGGAAAAACCCATTACTTCCATAGTGTTGTCACTCCAGTCATCGTCTGTCCGGGACAGAATCATGTGATTCCCTTAGTCCCCGAATTTATCGTGCCCCAAGATGGTCATGATAAGCAAGACTGTGAGAATGCCGCCGCCAAACGCTGGCTATCGAGGCAAGAACAATGCTTGAGGGCTTTGAATGTCACGGTTTGAGGGGATGACCTCTATTGCCACCAACCGTTGTGTCAGCAGTTTTTAGAGCAGCAACTTAACTTCATCGTCGTCTGTCGCCCCGAGTCTCATACTACCCTCTATGAACACCTAGAGGGCATCGAACTCCCGACCCTCACGACCAAGAAGTGGACTGGTAAAGTCGAGAAAACCTATACCTACCGCTATCTCAACGGAGTCCCCCTCAAAGATAGCGATGAGGCGCTGTTGGTTAACTGGTGCGAACTTACTGTCACCACCGCTGATGGCCAGGTAACCTATCACAACTCCTTGGCCACGAATTATCCTCTCAGCGATGAGAATGTAGCCGAGGTGGTTCGGGCCGGGCGGACTCGTTGGAAAGTTGAGAATGAGAACAACAACACTCTCAAGACCAAGGGCTACCATCTCGAACACAATTTTGGCCATGGCAAGCAGCATCTTTCTTCCTTGCTCCGGACCATCAACATCCTCTCGCTGCTCTTCCACACCCTGCAGGAGTTGCTCGATAACAAGTACCAGTTGCTACGAGCGCACTTACCGAAGCGCCAAACCTTCTTTAATGATTTGCGCGCGCTTACCCAGACTGTACTTCGACAGTTGGGACCACCTTCTGACCTTTATGCTTGAGGGTCTCGAGTTAGACATCCCACCCGATAGCAGTTGAATT
>NZ_JARPLC010000310.1:0-1401 GCF_032350395.1 Limnospira sp. PMC 289.06 | reverse complement strand
TCATCAGGAGCCGTGTGCAGGGAAACTCGCAAGCACGGTTTGGAATTGGAGTTGGGCAAGGTGACTTCTCTTTCGACCATAACACAACTCCCCTCTTTTTTTTCGCTCAGTCTTGACCTTGAGTCTCTCTGCCTTATCTGGTTGTCGAAGCCAGATGTTGAGACACATAGATAGTTATGGGATGGTCAGGGGTGCGAATCCCTTATATTCCACCAAGGGGTGGAAGTCCCACTAGGAGGTTATTTCAGCCATTGCAGCCCTATTTGAATCCTAAACGTTTCGCACGTTATATATATTTCTATACCAAACGTCGGGACATATAAAAAGTTATAGGGATGGTCAGAAGCGAGCTTCTTGTATTCAGTCAGGGGGCTGAAGTTTTCACCAGGTAGTTATTTCAGGCATCTCAGCCTTATTTCCTACCTGAACGTCTCGCACTAATGGATAAATTATAACAGCCAGGTACTTTGAGAAAAATCTTCATTGTTCATCGGTTGACTGAGGGAATGTTCGGGACGAGGCACTAAATGAGGTGGCGATCGCTTCGTGGGTTTCTGTGCTAGTTTAGACGTAGATGATTCTAGTTTTAACTGTTCGATATGTTGTAAAAGTTTAGTATTCGTTTCCGACAGATGTAGTGCTGTTAATTCTGCCTGTTCTAGCTTTTCCTTTAAGGCCGCCGCCGCTTCAGTCTCCTGTTTAAGTTGGGCTATTAATTTATTTTTTTCCTCTAATTCTTGTTGTAGTTTATTTATTGTAGTGGCTAATTGCCTATGGCTGGCTTGAGCGTTTTTAACAGTTAATTGAAGGGCAGAAATCTCTTTTTTTAAAGTCTGCTCAGTTTCCTGGGACTGCTGTAAGTGGGATTCAAGCCAGGCTACTTGAGCTTCTAACTCCATCTGCGCCTCTAATTCGGCGTGGGTGGGGGTTGGACGGCTAGAGGAGGTATTGTCCCTTGGGGATGTGCTTGTATTAATTTGATGATCAGTATCAGCAGATTCTGGGGGGGGACTACCCGCCTTTTCTGCTTCCTGTTTGACCATATCGGCTAGACTTTTCTTAACCATCATCTCCTCCCTTGGAACTGTGTGTCCCGTCGCCTGATGGGCGGCTGATACAACTTCATTAAGCATACAGCGATCGCGAGGGGAAAAATAGATCCGTTTGGGGGGTTGCAATTTTCGGGTGAGTTATGTTAATGTAATAAACTGTTCGGACGCATAGCTCAGTTGGTTAGAGTACCACGTTGACATCGTGGGGGTCGCTGGTTCGAGTCCAGTTGTGTCCACTATTAACTGACCGTTATCATAACTGCAATAACCGTGATTCACTTAACTCGATAGTCCTACCTAATTACTCAGATATTACTCACAATCTAGTCCTAGCACAGGAAAATAATTC
>NZ_JARPLC010000309.1:0-1402 GCF_032350395.1 Limnospira sp. PMC 289.06 | reverse complement strand
CTACCTGGTTCCCTATGGGAGTCAGATTATTGGTGAAATATTGAGGAGCCTACTCGCTACCAACAAAATGCGATCGCATAATCACGACTAACCTGGCTATGACATACTGAAGCGATACCCCCAAACAACTTTTCAACTGGTGACTTGTTTCGTCATCTCTCGCTGATACCTACATAATCCTAGAGAATTGATTCCCCATCGAAACCGATACCTACATACCGCTAGACAAGTCTCCAATTTTTGGTGGTAATCATCCCAGGCGGAACCCAGTACCCCTAATAAAGCACTAAGCCAAAATCTTAACCCGTCTATTGTGGGTAAACTAGGGGGGTAAGCATATAAATAATTTTCGATATCGTATTTTCGATATCGAAAACAGATAATATGAATGAACCCCTACAGTCAGAAACCATAGGGGACATTTAAGTTATTGGGGTAGCTGTTAGGTGTTAGGGTTTAGGTTGACCCCATGTATTAAGTAAACAATTATAGACCTCTGAGTTAATTAACCCAGGAAGTTGATTAAAACCGTCTAAGTTACTTTTAACCCATAACACTTCAGTTCGTTTCTTTTTTACGTCTTTCTTGTGACTAGCGGACATGACTGTATTTATTTCTATTTTTTGTGTAAATGATTGAGGTTCAATCATCTGATGATAATTCGATACAATGTAATTGCCTGTTATGCAATCTAATGTATGACATAGTTTTGTCCAATCTTTAATCGTGTAGCCGCTATAGTGACCTTGTGTACTACCGGAATAAGGCGGGTCACAATAGAATAGTGTATTAGGTGAATCCCACCTTTCAATACACTTAATAGCATCCTCGCAGGAAATGTAAACCTTTTCTAACCTTTCCAACGCTTCAGATAGCCTAGCTTTTTTATTTGTGAATGTCATCGCTCGGTTTTCGCTTTTTTTACTGAAACCCCACCCCTGCCTAGCGTTGGCAAATGATTGGTTGATATTGACATAGTATGCCCAAGCTTTTTCAATGTCTGAAAAGCCTTCCGGTTGTTTACATATTGCTTGAGATTTTCTGTAGTCAGATTGACTATATAATGTAGCTTGAATTTCATTATTAAGTTCAATAGGGTATTTTTTGGCTACTCTATACAAGTTGATTAAAAGGTTGCTTGTATCGTTAATGCACTCTCTATAATCGTGTTGATTGGTTACGGTAGGTAATGGTTTTAAAAATAACAAAGTAGCTCCACCGGAAAAATGTTCTACATATATTTTGTGTGGTGGTAAATATTGCAATATTTTAGAACCTATTCGTTGCTTTCCCCCGTAATAACTTAGTAAAGGTTTCATTGTTGTGATTTCATTAATTAATAATTGATGTTAGGGTTTTCTCCAACCATCATCATCAATATCATCTCTGTTAATTGGAAGAG
>NZ_JARPLC010000308.1:0-1421 GCF_032350395.1 Limnospira sp. PMC 289.06 | reverse complement strand
GCAAGTACGGTTTTGAATGGGAGGGGATGGAGGTGACTCCATTCTCGACCCCTTCTCGTTTACTGGCTGAAGAAATGGAATCACGAGCCGAAATTTCACCTTTAGAACCCGGTAAAACCTATGATTTGCCTACTCCATATAATACTTTTGGGGCTGGGGCGATTCTCATGCAGGCAATAGATTCCAGTGAGGAGGTTTGATGACCATGAGATTTCGCTACTCAACCACTGATTCATCCCAAAACGAATTTGAGAGTCTGCCACGAATCCCCATTATTTGGCGGCGAGAAAGTCATAGGATTGAAGCCGTGGGATTAGTTGACAGTGGTGCAACTATCAATGTCATGCCATATAATATGGGGCTACAACTAGGGGCTATTTGGGCAGACAACAAATCCATGATTCAACTAACTGGTAACTTAGGGAGCCAACCAGCACTACCTTTGTTGGCAATGGCTCAAATCGGCGATATTGCACCGATTCAGTTAGCGTTTGCCTGGACCAAAAATATTAATACACCTCTAATTCTAGGACAGACAAACTTTTTGATGGAATTTGATCTGTGTTTCTACCGTTCCCAGATGGAATTCGAGGTGAAACCTAAATCTCTGTAAGAAACCCGGTTTCTGCGACAGTTTCACCTACAAATCAGAGATTTTGCTACCAACTCTGTTTCTCAAATTTTATGTTAAAATATCCTTTTTTTTAAATACTAGAGGCAAATTATCGCTGGTCATCTTCTAAGATTTGTCAAGCAAGTTCAGCCATTTCATTTGGCGCGAGCCGCATAAATTAACACTCCAGCATCAACAAAAGTTCGGATCATGATTAGCCTGCATATCCTCCACACCGTTCCACTTTTTCTTGTTCGATTTCTTCTGGCGTTAACAAGGGGATGCCCGATTCTATAATTTCTTGGCGGATTTTTCTTAACTTTGCTCCAAGCGGAGAACTGGGTTTAGTCGGTTTAAGCCTTTGATGAATAAAGTCAATAAAAGCGAGAACTTGTTGCTGTTGTTCAGGGTCTAAACGCTGCCATTTTTCTCATAAATTTTGGGTAGTCATTTGGCTTTATTCCTGATTTTAGGCTCTGATTAATTGTAGTATAGCCTGACTTGCGATCGCCACCTCAAAACCCTAAAACGCGCCCCACCTCCTCCCCCACAGTGCCATCCTCTTTAGCGGCGAATTTTCACCCCGACAAAACCCACCCCAAAAGCGATCGCTTCGGCGTTGACCTAGGAGAGTACGATTTCTCACCTCAGAACCCCTAAAAGCGCCGTTAAAAGGCTTTCCGCCGAATCAAGGGAATCTGATATAGGCGATCGCTTCGGCGTTGACCTGGGAGAATCGAAACTTGGTTAGGGGAGCATGATTTAATCTCAAATTAGGTTAATATTTTAGGGCAATATGGTATAATAA
>NZ_JARPLC010000307.1:0-1421 GCF_032350395.1 Limnospira sp. PMC 289.06 | reverse complement strand
GTTCCGGGTTGAAAGCCCACAAGAAATGGTTCTACTACTGCGATCGCACCGTCATTAATAAAACCTTCTAACTCGTCAATAGCCAGATTCACAACAGAATCTTCCTCGTCCAGAGTCAGATCCATAATGTCTTTTCCGGTGATATTAATAACCAAGTTTCTCTGTCTCCTCATTAACCGCCGCCCCATTGCTAAAACTAAGGCCTCTAAGGTAGTCTCAGAAAAATCAGGATAAAGTCCCGGCGTGATGTTCATATGCGACAATAGAAGTGATTAGTTCCATTGTACGATAAATGCCTATTCGGTTTGAAATGCGCCCGACTGGCGGCGGTGGCAGTGGGGGCGCTTATTATAGATTTTCCAAATCGGGGATGGTTGAACTGGTGGCGGAAGATGAACTGGAAATTGTCCCTTCTACTCCATCCCCGGTAAAGCGAGAGATTTTAATCAAAGGGGAAAGCCCATTTTCAATCCGCTGGGATGGCAGCAATAATGTTTTACCAGTATTCGAGGATGCGATTTATTTTGATAGTAGCGACGGGGGAATTTCTCTTTTCGCCACATCAAGCACAACTCAAACGATTGAAGTATGGGTTAGACAAGAAACGGCAATTGATTATGAGTTAGGACAAGAAATAGGAGAAATAGACGATATGCCAATGCCAGACTTATTAGTTAGACCTTTTGGGGCGACAGCCAATCAGCAAATCTGGGCGGCTCCTGCCATAGCTAACTCTGCTGATTGGCAAGATAACGCTAAATATAATGCGTTTGCACGGGCTGCGGCAGTCTTGCATCAGTTTGACATTTTTTACCCCGGTCAAATGTATAACTTTACAATAAACTCACCAGATGACTGGCATTTGGGAGCGGGTGAAGTTATTAAAGTGTTTTTATGTCCAAGGGAAATCATGGCTATGACTTTTAGCCATATGGCGGTCTATCAGTGGGAGTTTTCTGGTGGCGATAACATTCACCATTTGATTAACTGGGTGAAAAGCCATAGCGAAGTGGCAACAGTGGAATCCCTAGGCGGGGGTTTTTCGATTATCCCCACGATGAGTCGTCAACTATTATTTTTTGACACTTTGCCAGATGATGAACCCGATCGCTACCTCTGCAATTGCACTTACACTCCAAACTTGGTTAATCCAAAGGAGGGGGGAGAGTTCACTATTATTGGGGTAACTTTGCCTGAAGACTGGTAATCAATGTAATCATCTTGCTGGTGAATAGTCGATCGCCTATCTGATATTTTTTTCTGGGGGCGGGCTATCACTCACTGGCTGGCAAAAACTCAGAGGCTACCCTACTACCACCACCCGCCGCCAAACTTCCCCCCAAGTCGGCGCGGAAATTAACACCCCTCCCGCCCGAACCCTACAATAGTCATATAGGTAAGCCGATCGCTTTACCTCGTCG
>NZ_JARPLC010000306.1:0-1424 GCF_032350395.1 Limnospira sp. PMC 289.06 | reverse complement strand
GTTGCTGGGGTCGATTTCACCCTTTCACCACCCCAAACCGACTTTTCCCGTTCCCGACGATACTCTTGTCATTGCATCCGAAACTTACCCATATCCTCAAACATGGACTGAATACCTGCTAGGCGTTCGGCTTTCGCCTCTTGGATTGGCTGTAGCAAGTTTTCAGCCATAATGGTGCGGATCAGATCATATTGAACTATTGCCATACCTGCTGGGCGAGTTTTCGGCGACCGGCAGCTCTTTCCTGGTCCTGTTGTTGCCACTGCTGTTGCCATTGAGCAACCGTATCTCGAAGTTCCGCCCGAAAATCCCGTAACTCCTGCGCTAATTCCTCAGCTTTTTCGGCTCGGGACTGGGCGCTCTCCTCCAGAAAGGTAGCAGTTTCTTTCTGAAGCGATCGCACAAACTCTTTTAAATCCTCAGCTAGTTGTTCTGCTTGCTGACGATGGTTATTATGAGCGTCTGCCAAAAAGGCTTGATTTTCTTGTTTTAATTGAGATACAAAAGCCTGTCGATCTTGTTTTTGAGTGATCGCCTGGCTGTATCGTTCTCGTTGCCATAAACCGATCGTCGCCCAAATCTGTTTTTGGCTTGCAGCCAAAACCTGGCGACGCTCTAGGTGGCTTTGTTGCCAATCATCCTGTAACACCATAGTACTTAAGGATATCCCCCCAGTTGGTGTTTAAGCATCGGACATCTGTGGTTTTCTGTGGTTTTCTGTAGTCTTTCCTGTCAGCCTTACTTTAGGGTCTTCCCTAGAGAATCATATAGCCCCCTGAAACTCAGGCATTGGCTTTCCGACTCAGATTCAGGCTGTAGCTAGATGGACTTAATCAGAAGACACAATCAGATGTCCGACCGCTAGTTAACTGTGAAACCCTTTATACAGAAGGAACAGCAGCTTGAGCCGTTAGACCCACAGCTTCTGCATATTTGAGGTAAGTTTCCACAGATGCAATCACAACCCTTGCTTCTACCGATAACAGTTCTATGCCCACTAAGGAAACACGAACCCAGGCATCAATTACAATCCCTTTATCTAGGATACGATCAATAACCTCAGCCAAGCTCGAAGACGAGTTTACTTTTTCAACTGCCATGAGTCAATTACCTCTTAATTTTCATGTTGACACCACCACCGTCCAGCTAGGCTGTCATGGTAGATTGTTGCTAGTATTACTGTTGACCAGGCTACCAGGGAAGTCCTGTTATCCTCCATCATACAGAATCGAGACAGATTTAACTGTCAAGAATGTGGCAATAGCCCGAAGCTTCTGAGTATGATACAATCAATAGTGAGGCAATCATGCCATTGGTGAAGGTATCTCTCAAAGCCTCCAACATTCTGTTCAAAGAGGACTATTGTCACGTACAAATCGCCTTTTTAAAACCAAGATATACAGGCTATGTACTTCACGTCCACC
>NZ_JARPLC010000305.1:0-1428 GCF_032350395.1 Limnospira sp. PMC 289.06 | reverse complement strand
GATGGATATCTTGATAGTCGCGTTAATGTTTCAGAGTTGACTAATCTAATGAAAAATAGAGGATATAATATGATTAATCAGAACGGCAAAAATGTTTGGAAACACATCATATAGGAGACCAAAAAAATGACTCAAACCAACACAAATGCCATTATAAAGGCAAGGTTTAAAACATTTAAACAAATGGTAGATAGTACAGTCTACAACGCTAATAAAGAAGACGCTAAGGAAACGTTAATTTCAATAATAGATGATTGCGAGGTTGAGTTATCCTTAGCAGAAGCGAAAAAACAATTATCGCTCAAACAGCTTAATTATATTCAGCATTTACTAACCAAAATCGAATAATTTAAACCCTTCCGAAATGACGTTAAACTATCACAACTTAACCACTATCAAAGGATAAATCCATGTCAATCAAATTAAGTACGCCCGGATTAAACGTAGTAGAATATAGCTACATGAGCAATCGATTAAACCCTAACGTGGTAGGATTACTTGACTTAGTAGAACTTGCTATCACATCTGAACAATTTGATGAAATTGTCGAATTTATTCAAATCCACAGGCATTTTTTAAACGCGGAAATCGAGTTACTCAAAGGCATTGAAGCCTTGCTTAATGCAAAAATTACAGAACACAACAATAGTCAAAATCACCCTGACAATGATTATCATGAGTTCAATTAATCAGTTACTGCAATGCAATCAATAGGAGACAAAACCATGAATGAAGAACAAGCAAGGTTAATGGTTATCGCGGAATTAGCACGTGATATTTACGCTCAAATGATGTCACGATATATCCCCTACGCTAACCAAGATACCAGGATGAAATTAGCCGAAATAGCTCATAACGCCGCTGTTGATTTTATGACGGTACAGAAAAAATGGGTATCGTCTCAAGAGACAGTTATTCAACCAGTATCATTTATGTCCGACTTTAGCGGCAATGGTTACAGTAGCGATATTTTTATGGGAGGTAACTTTGATGCCTAAATTACTCCCAGTAGTAACGTTAACGGGAAGCTATACCGGGTTTTTAGTAAGTCATAGTATCTGCATTGAGGTAGGCTCTTCAGAATGGTTTAAATACCTATAAACCCATAAATCCTTTTCAGTAGAGGTTAATGGTAAACGATTTACAGCGTGCAAAAAAACCTCAATCAATGGTTTTACCTACTGGAACCTCAAAGGGTGGGATGGTAGCGTCAATCATCACATTTACATAGGGAAAGCTGACCAAGTCACTGTAGACAAGCTAACAGACGTAGCGTTAGCTATGATTACTAAGTGCCGAATGAGAAAACCCTAAACCCTAACACCTAACAGCTACCCCAATAACTTAAATGGCCCCCTATGGTTTCTGACTGTAGGCAGCAATTCTCATTTTGGAAATTCAACTGCTATCGGGTGGGATGTCTAACTC
>NZ_JARPLC010000304.1:0-1436 GCF_032350395.1 Limnospira sp. PMC 289.06 | reverse complement strand
TCTCGACCCCTAACAAAATGCTCTTACCGTGAACCATGATTACCTACTGTCCAAAATTCATTGTCCAAGCAGCCTGAAAAGAGACCTAAAACAATGGTTAAAATCAGGTGTTTTGGACAACGGCGTGTTTGAGGATACAAAAGCAGGGACACCACAAGGAGGGGTAATAAGTCCACTACTAGCCAACATTGCACTGTTGGGAATGGTTGGATTAATAGAAACAGGGTATCCCAAGAAAAAAGGAAAGGTACAAGCCACCTTAATAAGATACGCCGATGATTTTGTAGTGATATCACCATCACTCGAAATTATTGAACAGTGCCAAACTGCTATCTCCGAATGGTTAAAACCTGTTGGACTAGAAATAAAACCTGAAAAGACTCGAATTTGCCACACGCTTAATCCTATTAAGTATGATGGCAAAACAGAGGAACCAGGGTTCGACTTCCTGGGATTCAATATCAGGCAATACCCGGCAGGAAAACATAAAACTGGGAAAAGTCCACATGGGAAACTATTAGGATTCAAAACCCACATTAAACCCAGCCGTAAAGCAGTTAAAGCCCATACAGAAGTGATTAAAGGTGTAATCAAACAACATAAAACAGCACCTCAGTCAGCCCGGATAAGTAAACTAAATCCGATTATTCGGGGATGGTCAAATTATTATTCAGGGGTCGTCTCATCAGAGACCTTCGACAAACTAGATAACACAATCTGGTTAATGTTACGGGCATGGACAGTATCAAGATGCGAAAAGGCAAGTTACGAAAAGCTAAGAAACTATTTCAGACATGGAACGGTTAAACTTAGTAATGGGAAAGAAAGGCATGAATCTTGGTTATTCCAAACCAAAGATGGATTCCAATTCTGGAAACATAATTGGACTCCGATTGTCAGACATACCCTAGTGCGCCCTGACGCAACACCATACGACGGAAATTGGACTTACTGGGCAATCAGGAAGGGACAAGCAATCGACACGCCAACAAGAGTAGCAAAACTACTTAAGAAACAGAAAGGCAGGTGCACCTGGTGTGGGCAATATTTCACCCCATCAGACCTAGCTGAAGTTGACCACATTATACCTCGAAGCCAAGGTGGAAAGGATGAATACAAGAACCTTCAGCTACTACATCGCCACACCCGCGATGATAAAACAGCTCTGGACAATGAGAGGTTGCTGTACTCTTAACAAGGAGGTGCGAAACGTTCAGGCACGCGCATAGGGTTGCAATACCCGAAATAACTGCCCGGTGGGACTTCCACCCCTTGGTGGAATATAGGGAGTCGCTTCCCTGACCATCCCATAACTGTTTATATGTCCCGACGCTTAGAGAAATCTAAGCAAGGCAGGGGACTCAAGGTCAAGACAGAACGCTTGAACGGTGGGAGTTGTGACCCACCTAGTATAGCATGAAGTTGAGAGTAACGGC
>NZ_JARPLC010000303.1:0-1438 GCF_032350395.1 Limnospira sp. PMC 289.06 | reverse complement strand
AATCAGTTAATACTCCCTTAACTTCGATGTAACGATTAAAGAACGGACTATAAAAGTCGGGGGTCCAGGTGATATTTTTCCAAGGTTTCTGGCAATGTGTTTATTCGTTTAATTCTGTTCTCTGGATTATCAGCATTAACCGTGATTTTTTCAGGCATTTCAGCCGGAAAGGATTCAGGGTCTAGGAACTCGTAAATCCTTCTAATCATTCCACAGCATTCTTCATTCATGTCTGGTATTGTGATTTGACGAACGTTGTTTTCTGGCGGCAAATAATCTTTATCTTCAGACAGAATCCATAGTTTATAGCTATAATTACGGGTGTTCTCCCAAATTCGTGGACCGTCTAAAGAAGTATAGTTTAATCTAGTACTCGTAGGAAATACTGGATACCAGCGTGTATTTTCATACGACCTACCTCGATAGGCGTCCCACAATACGTCAGACTCATATTCGTAGTATGATTGATGACCTCTATCAATATATGGAACTTCCCATAAATGTATATATTCTAACATTGCTTCCGGGTCTTTAGTCCAAACAGTTGTTACGTCTGTCCAGGTTGTGGTTGGAGTTAAACGGTAAAAGATAGACCCGAATAATGGACTAATACTAAGCCTATTTGGACCACGACATGAAGCGTTATATTCAGAGTTATAAAAACTATTAAATGAAACATTTTCACAACCTGAATTCATATAGTAAGGTTTTAACGGGTATAACTTACGATGTTTAATATAATCATTATGTACAATTATCGGCTCTTCGTAATTGTACTCTGAATCATGCCATGATTCTTCCCACTCTATAAACACATCTAATCCAATCTTATTAAGTCTAAAATTTGACGTTGTTGCTTCTTGCCTTCTCCACCAATGCCTATTAATACTAGATGTTCCACTGCTAAGTCTACTATTTACTATTTGAGCAAAAATCATTAAATGCCATTTATCATTATTTTTAACAGGATAATCACGAGGGTCTGGCATTTCGTTCCCCGGTTTTGGTGGCCGCCTTCCTTTATCATCATCTACCTCGTCACCGCTATTAGGACCGCCAAAACCTCTACCAGCGCCACCCTTTCCCCTAGGTTTTTTTCCTCCCTTTGGTTCATCTCTTTTTGGGGGTTCCTCGTCTACTCGTCGTGTGTCATCATCTACTCGTCGTGCCTCGTCTTCTCTTTTCCACCTACCATGGTCTTCTGGGTTAATTCCACGCGGCACTCTGGTAATTGGGTCCCAAGGATTTACTAATCCGGGAACACCTCCTCTATCTCTTTCCCTTGCATACGGTAAACCCCTACCAAAGTCCATTGTTGAAGATGTTTGGTCACCTAAATCTCCTGCTAAACCTGAACTTACACCGCCTGACCTACCAACCCCGCCTGACCTACCAATATTCCTGGGTGTGCTTGACCTAATAGTATCTTTAATTTTTA
>NZ_JARPLC010000302.1:0-1443 GCF_032350395.1 Limnospira sp. PMC 289.06 | reverse complement strand
CTTGAGGGTTTTACCCAATCTCAATCACAGCTAGAATCTCTGGTCAAAGCGATCGCCTCTCAACTCCAATCCCAGAGTCAAGCGATCGCATCTCAACTCCAATCCCAGAGTCAAGCGATCGCATCTCAACTCGAGTCGATAACTGAAGCCGTGGCAGATACTCCCATCGTGTCTTATTCTGGTTTTGATTATAGCCAACTCAACAGATTATTGAAATCAGGCCAGTGGAAAGCTGCCGACGAAAAAACGGCTAAGATGATGTGTAGGGTGGCGGGAAAAACCCACGATGGATATTTAAACTATGATGATATCAAAAACTTTCCCGGCGAGGATTGGCGAATCATCGATGGTCTTTGGGTCAAACACAGCAGGGGACGCTTCGGGTTTAGTGTCCAGAAGCAAATTTACATCAATTGTGGAGGATTGCCTGATGGAAGCTATCCAGGTGATACAATATGGGAGCGCTATTGCGGGGAGGTGGGATGGCGAGTGAATGGGTCGTATATATCATGGTCTGATTGCACGTTTTCGGCGGCAGCTCCCCTGGGCCATCTCCCCGGAATGGCGATGGATGAGTATTGGGGGGTTTTTTTGGAAAGTGGGGTGGCACTCTTCTGTCGCGCACAGACTTGTAAACTGTAGCATATAACGACTTCAGGCAGTCCCTAGTGGTGCGTTAATGAAATGTCAACACCGTTGACCAATGAAAATGTTAATGAAATGTCAACACCGTTCATCATTACCATGTCAGGAGTAGAGCGATCGCATTTTGTCCCCCACTTTCCCACAGTGGGAATTAACCCTTAATGAAGTGTTGACAGCCAGTGGCATTCGTGAGTTATAACCGGGTTTCCGTGGACTAGGTAGGAGCCTGCCCTCACTGTGGGTTATAATACCAAAATAGCCGGGTTTCCCCCCGCCCGGTGGCGGCGATTTGTCGGGGTTGAGAATGATGGCGAAATGTCCCGTTTGTGAAACCGAATATACACCAAATGAGGTCGAAACCTGTTCGGTGTGTGGTTATGACCTGACACCCTATCCCCCTATAATTGGTGGGATACCGTCGGGGTTTTTGGAGAAGGAGAAAAAACGCATTGCGGCAGCCAAGCGGGTTTGGCAATTGTCTCAGTCTCAGGTAAAGTCCGCACAGTTGATGGTCTCTCACCTACAGTCTCAGTTAGATGAAATGACCCGGAAAATTGACGGTTTTACCACTACTCAATCACGCCTAGAATCCCAGAATGAAGCGATCGCATCTCAATCGCTATCACGCCTAGAATCGCAGGTAGAAGCGATCGCATCTCAATCGCTATCACGGCTAGAATCGCAGAATGAAGCGATCGCATCTCAATCGCTATCACGCCTAGAATCGCAGGTAGAAGCGATCGCATCTCAATCGCTATCACGGCTAGAATCGCAGAATGAAGCGATCGCATCTCAATC
>NZ_JARPLC010000301.1:0-1443 GCF_032350395.1 Limnospira sp. PMC 289.06 | reverse complement strand
CAATATTGACCCTAGATGGCTATGGCGTGCTAATGTTTTCCTAGAAAGTCTCACCGCCTCAGTTTGGTGTCCAAGTTTTCCCCGGTCTCCTTATCCTGAATTTTACCCAGAGGATTCGGCGGCAGAAAGAGCAGCTAAATTAATGAAATTAGAGAGTAACCATCCTAAATTTGGGCGGCAATTGCTTAGAAGGAAAAGCGCCACAGGTCCATGGATTGAGGCAGCTTGTCCTATCATTCAAAACCGAGGGAGGCGGTTTTATGTTCCTCTAATTAATCCTTACTTAACAGCAAACGAGGTCAAAATACTTGGCAGTGCTGACCAATTGGGTGTAAGTTTTAAGGATTATGGCAACGGCATATTAGGGGGCGGTTCAATAGCCAGTAATCGCATCTATGACACTCTTTACATCGAGGGAGAACATAGAGTAGAATTAGATTTAATATTGATGGCTAAACGTCCGGCTAATACAGTGATGAACACAGTCACTGTAAGCCCTAATCCCATGTTAATAGCCCCCGCTAATCTAAGCCGTGCTTATTTTGAAATTCAAAATCAGGGAGAAATTGAGCTCCTTTGGGGTTTTGGCACATTGGGAAGTGACGCGACAAGCCATCCATTCAAAATGCCACCCGGCCAGATTTATTATCCAGGTAATGTAGCCGGATTTATACCAACTGACGCGATATGGGCAAAAGTAAAAGAGGGAACGACAACTGTTCTGATTATGGAGAGTTATTATCAATGACCACAGCTTTATATAGCAGTGAAAAACCCCAGGATTTAGGTCATCTACCAGAGGGACAATATGAACTGGCTGCAGTTAATTTGTGGGATAGTAATTTATCATCAATGCTTTATGCTAAAAAGGTGATATACAAACGCCACTTTTTGCTTCCCGGTTCTCCATCTGATGCTTTTCCTTTCATTCGAGAGTTAAAAGCCTTGGCTAATGTTCCCATACAATACAGGACAATTAATGAATTTCCGAAAACGGATCGACAAACGGATAAAACGGATTTAAGACGCAAAGATAACTATCGTTTTCTTGTTGAGCAATGGTTAGAGAGAATTGAGTATCTATGCCAAACTTTTGACTTTTTAGAAGTGTTGCCAGTCACTGCCATGTTAATGTCTTGGAGAAGCCCGTATCTGCCTAATGCTTATTTTATGCTAAAAAAACGGGAAACGATTAATTCGGTTTCTTTGGAAGCGATCGAGGCGATGGAACCAGAATGGCTGACTGATAATCGGGTGTTGTCTGAGGAGGGATGGAGGCAATTATTTATTAATTGGGATGAGGAATTTTTGTCATGAGAGAGGTAGAAGAGCGAAGCAGGAGGGTGAAAGACATTGTTAGAAATCGCAACTACAGGCAAGCTGTAGATGTAATAGAAAGAGAGGTCAAAAGATTAGAAGCAGACGACAAACCCAGGGCTAGAG
>NZ_JARPLC010000300.1:0-1469 GCF_032350395.1 Limnospira sp. PMC 289.06 | reverse complement strand
TTTCCTATAAGGAATTGTATGAGTTAGTTCGTTTTGACCTTGGGTTCCCTGCCTTGATTAGGGGTCGAGAATGGAGTCACCTCCATCCCCTCCCATTCAAAACCGTACTTGAGACTTTCACCTCATACGGCTCCTAGTCTGACCGTCTCCTTGTTAAGAGTACAGCATCATCTCTTCATCAAGAGCTGTCTTATCATCGCGGGTGTGGCGATGTAATAGTTGAAGATTCTTGTATTCATCCTTTCCGCCATGGCTTCTAGGTACAATGTGGTCTACTTCAATTAAATCTGATGGGGTAAAGAATTGCCCACACCAGGTACATCTACCTTTTGGTTTTTTGAGTAGTTTTGCTACCCTAATTGGCGTGTCGATTGCTTGTCCTTTCCTGGTTGCCCAGTAAGTCCAATTTCCGTCGTATGGTGTTGCGTCAGGGCGTATTAGGGTATGTCTGACAATTGGAGTCCAGTTGTGTTTGAATAGATGTAACCCATCTTTGGTTTGGAACAGCCAATTTTCGTGTCTTTCTTTCCCATTGCTAAGTTTAATTGTTCCATGTCTGAAATAATTACTTAGCTTTTCGTGATTTGCCTTTCCGCATCTTGATACTGTCCATGCCTTTAACATTTGCCAGATTGTTTTGTCTAGCTTATTGAAGGTCTCTGTTGAGACTACCGCTGAGTAATAATTTGACCATCCCCGAATAATTGGATTTAGTCTACTAATCAAGGCTGATTGAGGTGCTGTTCTATGTTGTTTAATCACACCTTTAATCACTTCTGTGTGGGCTTTAACTGCTTTGTTGCTGGGTTTTATGTGGGTTTTATGTCCGATTAATCGGCTTGCTCCCCCACCTGTTTTCCCAGATTTATACTTTCCTACGGGATATTGCCTGATATTGAATCCTAGAAAGTCAAACCCCGGTTCTTCAATTTTGTCATTGTACTCAATAGGCTTGAGTGTGTGACATATTCGGGTCTTTTCGGGTTTAATCTCTAATCCTACAGGGTTTAGCCATTCAGAAATAGCAGTCTTGCACTGTTCAATAATTTCTAGTGATGGTGATATCACTACAAAATCATCGGCATATCTTATTAAGGTGGCTTTAACTTTAACCCCTTTTACTTTAGGATACCTTTTTTCTATTAACCTAACCATTCCCAACAGTGCGATGTTGGCGAGTATTGGACTTATTACCCCTCCCTGGGGTGTCCCTGCTTCTGTATCCTCAAATACACCGTTATCTAGCACGCCTGCTTTGAGCCATTGTTTCAGGTCTCTTTTTAGGTTGCTTGGACAATGAATTTTTGACAGTAGGTAATCATGGTTTATTCGGTCAAAGCATTTTGCTATATCTGCGTCAAGAACATAGTACTGTCCTTGATTTATGGCAGTATAAATTCTGTTTATTGCATCTTGGGCTGACCGTCCGGGACGGAACCCATAGCTAGTGCCCTCAAATCTTGACTCCC
>NZ_JARPLC010000299.1:0-1473 GCF_032350395.1 Limnospira sp. PMC 289.06 | reverse complement strand
CTTCTGTAGATATCCTTGCCATTATACGTCCTAAATGTTCTGTCTTGTGCTATACATTATCTAACTGGTGCCAGACGTTCAGGTATGAAATAGGGCTGAGATGCCCGAAATGACTACCTGGTGAGGGCTTCAGCCCCCCCGGCTGAATATAAGAGGCTCGCCTCTGACCGACCTCATAACTGTTTATATGTTCCTAAGTTTTTGTATCATTCTGATACAGAATGAGGCAAGGAGACCCAAGGTCCAACAAACATTAATATTTAAATGGAAATGTTATGAAGCTGGAAGTTGCAATAACTTTTTTTTACGTTGAAGCACGGTTAAGTTA
Source organism: Limnospira sp. PMC 289.06 (assembly GCF_032350395.1). Classification (NCBI taxonomy): domain Bacteria; kingdom Bacillati; phylum Cyanobacteriota; class Cyanophyceae; order Oscillatoriales; family Sirenicapillariaceae; genus Limnospira; species Limnospira sp. PMC 289.06. The sequence goes on along the minus strand of NZ_JARPLC010000299.1, from coordinate 1,145 downwards.
CCTAAAAACGGTAGCAACCTCTTTAGCTTTACTAAGTGACAATATTCATGTATCGATCATTACTAACGACTTAGATAATCATCATACTATTAGACAAGCATGTGCTAGATTGGGTAATAATGTGTCTATTTATGTACCTTTTTTGTTGGGGCATCCTTATTTGCTTACATGGTGTCATTTTGAGGTGTTTCGCAGAAAATTTAAGTTATATCCAGATATAACTCATTTTTGGTATTTGGAAGATGACATCCTAGTTACGCCCGAAAACCTTGCTTATTGGCTAGATGGTCGCGAAAAGCTGAAAAATACGCCTTTTATCCCTTCTTTTGTGCGCTACGAGTACCAAACAGGTAAAGCTGAGAAATTTGTAACAGATACTGTAGCACCAGTAGATTTGAATGCTTCGCCTAGTGTTGAAGTAGCCGAAAACTACCAGTTTATTAATTTGCCAACCCCTGATCAGGGGATGTATTTATTAGATAGGGCTTTGGCGAAAAAACATTTTTTTGGGGGATCGTCTAGCCCCGATTTTGGTCGTTGGGGTATCAGAGAAAAAGCTGCACAGGGCATCACTTATTTAGAAGTGCCTAAAGGGTTTTATTCCCGTAATTTAGTAGGGGTTATAAAACAGCAATATCAGCTTGATCCGCGCTGTTTAATTCATCATTTGCCTAATAATTATGCTAACTATCCCAAGTCTAAATTTGCAAAAGTGGCTGTGGATGCTTTGTTTTTTTAAGTAGGGTATTTAGCATGCTGGCATTAGGCAATTAGCTACCTTATATCCAACTGTTTTGGGTAAGACAGATATTTATAAAACTGGATGATAGTAAAGATAACGATGAATAGTCACCTTGTGAAAAGTAATTTGTCTTGCCGTAAGCGCGTTTTGGGAACAGGTGGGGCGGGTTTTATTGGTTCTTTTTTATGTGAACATTTGTTGGCACTTGGCTGCGAGGTAATTTGTTTAGATAATTTTTTTAGTGGTACTAAATAAAATGTAGTGCATTTGCTGATTAATCCTTACTTTTGTCTTGAGCAGCCATGTCTTGGGGTTTCCCCAAGTGGAGCAACTGGCGTCACATTATCGATTAGGGGTCGAGATAGACCTCACGGTCTACCCCTCCCATTCAGAACCGGACTTG
>NZ_JARPLC010000298.1:0-1475 GCF_032350395.1 Limnospira sp. PMC 289.06 | reverse complement strand
GGTACAAATCGCCTTTTTAAAACCAAGATATACAGGCTATGTACTTCACGTCCACCACTAAACAGCTATGGGGCATCATCCTACGACAACGGTTTGGAGTCTATCAGTACTTGGGTATAATGTCAAGCATTTTGGTAATAATTATTAGGGGTCGAGAGAGAAGTCACCTTCTCCCCCTCCCCTTCAAAACCGTGCTTGAGACTTTCACCTCACACGGGTCGTAGGGTGCGTCATATCAAGTCCGGATAATCAATTATAGTGAAGTCTCGATTTGAGGCCACCAATGAAAACTCATCAAGCCTCGAATTAATTCGCGCTGTTCCCACAAACTTCGGCAGCCAGCACACAAGAGTTCCTCTAGCTGCTCAAGATTCTCAAATGAGCGATTGGCAATGGGTTCATCTACCAGAGGCCACAGTCTTTCCGCCGGTTGCAGTTCCGGGGAATGGGACGGTAGAAACATTAAATGCAGTCCTTCGGGTACTTTCAGATTCTTACTGATATGCCATCCGGCTTGGTCAACCACTAACATAATGTGTTGATTTGGACCTAATTTCAATTCGGCAGCAAACTCCTGTAACACTCGACCAAATAGAGTTGTATTGACCTAAGGGATGATCCACCAATAAGTCTCTGCCGTCTGCGGTCTGACAAAACCATATAACCATAACCACTCGCATTTCCAATTAATATGGGCGAGTGGTTGACAACCTTCCGCTATTGGAGCGTCCCATCACCGGTTTGAGTCCCAGACGGTGTTCATCTTCGCTCCACAATTGCACCTGTGCATCAGGATATCTCCGGCGAAGTCCCTCTAACTCCGTTACCAGTTTTTTTCCAGGCTTGCTGCTAGTCTTCGTCACTTTCGATGTGAGCCGGTCTCGGTACACGAAGCCGAAATGTCATTTGTCGCAGAATCTCCCATCCCCTTTGTCGGCTAATTTTTCGTCCAGTTACTCCTGTCAACCAGTCTGCCACCTGGCGACCGTTCCACAGTCCCCCATCCGGCGCTGTTCCTTGCCGGGCTTGCCATAACTGAGCTTGGGTCACATCATCAATTAACGGTGGATGTCCGGGATTTCCCTAGAGGCGCGCGCCCAGCCCTTTTAATCCCAATTGGTTGTATCTTTTTACCAATTCATAAATCCAGATGCGACTGTAGCCCGTAATTTCTTGGACTTCCTCCGTGGTCTTCCCCTGAGCCAACAACCAAATAATTTGCTCTTGGCGACTTTCCAAGCCCTCTTGGGCTTGGTGATCAGCCCGGCCAAGTTCTTCGGTACTTAAGTGGGGAGCTATACTAATTCGTCTGGGTATGACGCAAGTTGGGCATTATTAGGGGTCGAGAATGGAGTCGCCTCCATCCCCTCCCATTCAAAACCGTACTTGAAAGTTTCCCTTCATACGGCTCGTAGGGTGCGTTATAGCACTAGTCAATACGGTTAGGACGCAGCCTTGAGAACAGAATCCATGGC
>NZ_JARPLC010000297.1:0-1475 GCF_032350395.1 Limnospira sp. PMC 289.06 | reverse complement strand
GGTGTTGGGTGATGCGATCGCTTTCCAGGTATCCTATAGACTCTTGTAGGCAGGGTGGAGTGCAACCGAACCCAACAAGGCAGGGTGTTGGGTTTCACTTCGTTTCACCCAACCTACGACTCTGGTATTGCGGCCGCTACAAAATGACTCTCGTTAACTCCGATGAATCGTTGTAGGGTGGCTAGGGTGGCACCCTCGTACTGAATTAAAGTTGAGCCACTGCGTGTGCTTATGTCCAGGTCGCTGAAACTTAACGTTTGTCCGCCAGCATTCAACACTTGTATTTGATTAGTACCATCTCCAAAGTCGTAGATGATATCGGAACCCATACCTTCTTGCAGGATAAATAGGTCATTTCCGGGGCCTCCGTAAAGACGATCGCTACCCGGACCGCCAATCAACGTATCGTTTCCTGGACCGCCATAGAGGATATCATTCCCTTCTCCCCCGTCGAGGAGGTCATCTCCCGCCTCCCCATAAAGGCGATCGCTACCCCGACCGCCAATCAACGTATCGTTTCCATCGCCGCCATAGAGGAGGTCGTCCCCTTCTCCCCCGTCGATGTAGTCATCTCCGGCGTTACCATAAAGGCGATCGCTCCCTCCCAAGCCGTAGATAATATTAGGACCATCAGTCCCTCGGATAATGTCGTTTCCCTCGGTGGCGTAAATTGGTTCAATGTTGACGTCAATTGTCAACTCTCTCTCATAAGTGAGTCCTCCCGAGTCCGTAGTGCGAACTCGGATGTTATAAATAGACTGAGTTTCAAAGTCCGGGGAATTGTTGATTAAGAGTTGGTCGCCACTGACGCTGAAGGCGGCGTTATCCGTATCTCCTGCACCTGCTACTAACTCGTAAGTAAACGTATCTCCTGTATCCGGGTCGGTGGTAGTGAAACTGCCAACTGCCGTACCCGGCGCTACGTTTTCATCGATACTGGTGTTGTCTAGTGTGAGGTCTGTGGGAGGCTCGTTGATATCATTGATATTGATGGTCAACTCTCTCTCATAAGTGAGTCCTCCCGAGTCCGTAGTGCGAACTCGGATGTTATAAATAGACTGAGTTTCAAAGTCCGGGGAATTGTTGATTAAGAGTTGGTCGCCACTGACGCTGAAGGCGGCGTTATCCGTATCTCCTGCACCTGCTACTAACTCGTAAGTAAACGTATCTCCTGTATCCGGGTCGGTGGTAGTGAAACTGCCAACTGCCGTACCTGCCGCTACGTTTTCATCGATACTGGTGTTGTCTAGTGTTAGGTCTGTGGGAGACTCGTTGATATCGTTGGGAATGAGCTTCCATAGCTCTGTGCCGTTGGTGCCGTCGTTAGCCTGGAAGTACAGGGTGTCGTTGAACACGGTGAAATTAGAGGGAAAGGAATTCCCAGTCCCCGGGTTGATATCTTTGAGCAGGACTGTACCCGCCTGAGTGCCGTCGCTCTTCCATAGCTCTGTGCCGTTGGTGCCGTCGTTAGCCTG
>NZ_JARPLC010000296.1:0-1493 GCF_032350395.1 Limnospira sp. PMC 289.06 | reverse complement strand
TGGCTAGTGATTTCTGGCATTTCAGCCCTATTTCATACCCGAACGTCTCGCACCTTGCGCTTACACTTATCACTACTCCGCAGGTAAATCCTGCCATCTGAGAGCCTAAGAGGGGTTACGACGTTCCATTTATGTGGGCATTCTATCCTTAGATTCGTCCTTTCCACCGGGGTACTTTAAAGGTCTGTGTAGGTATAGCACAAAATTATCCTACATCTTGAAGATGGATTGTTAAAACCTCTTCTTTTTCCCCTTGTCCTTTTGGACGCAGCGTGTCAACCTATTTCGCTGCTTCATAATTACGATGGTTCAAGCCAGACATTCGGTTTTCCTAATCATAGATAGTTGGCAGTGGTCGAGTAGGAAATAGGTTTTTCCATTACGCCTTCCGTTCCCCGCTTCAACCTAAGGGTGTGAATCGTTAAATTGGGGGTGGCTACCGCCGTTACTCTCAACTTTCTGCTATATTGGGGTCATAACTCCCTCAAACAGTCCGTATATTGACCCTGAGTTCCCTGCCTAGTTTGGATTCTCATCTCCAAACGTTGGGACGCATAAATAGTTATGGGATATTCAAAGAGTTTCAGCCCTCTTTTATTCAACCAAGGGGTTGAAATCCCACTAGGAGGTTATTTCAGGCATCTCAGCCTTATTTGGTCTCCTAAACATCTCGCACTTAGTGGTTTATGATAGCATAGCACATCGAGAGTATGCAAGACTCAAACCCAAAGTCCTAATTGGCCATTACCTGCTAAGGACATTGACAAGTAGGGGTCGAGAGAGATGTCGCCATCTCCCCCTCCCATACAAAACCGTACTTGAGACTTTCACCTCATACGGCTCCTAATCTGATTGTTCCATTATTAAGGATACAGCGTTGGCGTTATCTAGCGCCGTCTTATCATCATGACAGTGGCGGTGTAATAATTGAAGGTTTTTGTATTCATCCTTTCCACCAAGGCTTCGAGGTACAATGTGGTCTATTTCAATTAGATCAGATGTGGTAAAGTATTGTCGGTAGGGGTCGAAAGGGAAGTCACCCTCCCCAACTCCCATTCCCAACCGTACTTGAGACTTTCACCTCACACGGCTCCTGATGTGGACACCCCTTGTCATGGGAACAGGGTTACGACCCCCTGCTTTGTAACTTCAACTTTCAGAGCTGTATACAACCACGTAGTCTTTAAACTCGCTCTCGTCATAATACTCCTACTAATCGCAGTATCTATATCCACACCGCGACCTGTGGGCATATCCCCACCATGACAATTGGGCTTTGGCTTCTGGTCGCATCCTTCACCCTCAAAAGGGTAGGGGTCGAAAGGGAAGTCACCCTCCCCAACTCCCATTCCCAACCGTACTTGAGACTTTCACCTCACACGGCTCCTGATGTGGACACCCCTTTGTCATGGGAACAGGGTTACGACCCCCTGCTTTGTATAGCACTAGTCAATACGGTTAGGACGCAGCCTTGAGAACATAATCCATGGCAT
>NZ_JARPLC010000295.1:0-1497 GCF_032350395.1 Limnospira sp. PMC 289.06 | reverse complement strand
TGGTTCCTCTATTACGCCTTCCGTTCCCCGCTTCAATCTGACGGGTTGTGAATCCTGAAACTGGGGGTGGCTACCGCCGTTACTCTCAACTTCCTGCTTTACTAGATGGGTCACAACTCCATCGTTCTAGTGTTCTGTCTTGACCTTGAGTCTCTCTGCCTTATCTGGGTGTCGAGTCCAGATGTTGGAACACATAGATAGTTATGGGATGGTCAGGGCGCACTCCTTATATTCTACCAAGGAATAGAAGTCCCACTAGGAGGTTATTTCAGGCATTGCAGCCCTATTTCACTCCTAAACGTCTCGCATAACCATTACTATTGTATCACGAAGTCGCCCTGAAGTGCAAGGTTTTAGACCCAGTTTCTTGATAAAGTATGATTAACATGAGGGTGTAACAGTCTGGGGACCGCTGGAACAATATTGCTAAACCTCCCACTAAACTCAGTTGATGAAAAGGCACATAGTCAAACATTCCGTATCGCTCACTTGTAGATGAATATAGCTCCCTCTGGAACTCAGCGGTCTACAATGGTCTACCTAATCGCGAACAACTCTCAAATTAGACGGGCGGGTTGGGTTGGCTTGCTTATGGTGAAGAGTCACCTACGGTGTAATCTACTCCCCTACAGACACATTAGTGCCAGTACTGACCATCGAAGCCCCCGAATTGATGAGCCCTTCCAGCAGGAGATCGGTGCATGAGTTCCCCCAACAGAAAATTGAAGCCCACCATATTAGTGGTTGATGATGAGCCAGATAATTTAGATCTGCTATACCGGACTTTCCATCGGGAATTTAAAGTTCTCAAAGCCGAAAGTGGGCCGGCTGCATTGAAGATCTTAGAAGAGGTGGGGGAAGTAGCAGTAATTATCTCTGATCAGCGGATGCCCTATATGAGTGGCACAGAGTTTCTCAGTTTGACCGCGACTCAATATCCCGATTCGATCCGCATTATCCTCACTGGTTATACGGATGTTGAAGACCTGGTAGAGGCAATTAACTCCGGTAAGGTGTTTAAATATGTCACTAAACCTTGGAAATCTGATGAACTCAAGGCGATCGTTCAGCAAGGTTTAGAAACTCATAATGTCCTGAAATCTCGCACAGAGGAACTACGCCTAGCACAAAAACAGGAATCGTTACTTTATGAAGTGACAAGTACCATTCGCGCCTGTCCTAATTCCCAGGAAATGTTGCAGCGCATAGTTGAAACAGTGGGTAAAATGTTTGAGGTGAGCTATTGTCTGCTGCGTTCATTCGGTGTGGGTTCAGACCTGATAGGGCTGGGGGCTGGAGTCAGCCCTACCAAACAGGATATCACTGCTACACAAGGGAAGGAGTGGTTCGCATACTTAGCGGAAGGTCAGAATCATCAAAATTCCACGACAGACAACATCAGCGTTATCAATAATAATGATCTGGAATTGAGATCCCTGGTTTGGGAAACTACGGAAGTAATGATTCTTTCGGAAGGTTTGGGAAATGATATTTCTG
>NZ_JARPLC010000294.1:0-1505 GCF_032350395.1 Limnospira sp. PMC 289.06 | reverse complement strand
GCGCATGCTTAGAGGGTGAAGGATGTGACCAGAAGCTAAAGCCCAATTGTCATGGTTGGGATATGCCCAATTGTCACGGTGTGGATATAGATACTGCGGTCAGTAAGAGTATAATGGCGAGGACGAGTTTAAAGACTACGTGCTGCATATAGCTCTGAACATCGAAGTAAAAAGCAGGTCTGTTGATTCTGCTCCTTTGACAAAACAGGGTATCCACACCAGGAGCCGTATGAAGGGAAACTTTCACGTATGGTTCTGAATGGGAGGGGATGGTGGTGACTCCATTCTCGACCCCTAACATATAGCCAAATGCTCTTACCGTGAACCATGAATACCTACTGTCCAAAATTCATTGTCCAAGCAGCCTGAAGAGAGACCTGAAACAATGGCTCAAAGCGGGTGTGCTAGATAACGGCGTATTCGAGGATACAGAAACAGGGACACCCCAAGGAGAGGTGATCAGCCCACTCCTAGCCAACATCGGACTGGATGGCATGGTTAGGTTAATTGAAACAATGTATCCTAAAGTAAAAGGGGTTAAAGTTAAAGCCACCTTAATAAGATATGCCGATGATTTTGTAGTGATATCACCATCACTAGAGATTATTGAACAGTGCAAAATTGCTATCTCCGAATGGTTAAAACCTGTTGGCTTGGAAATAAAACCTGAAAAGACCAGAATTTGTCATACTCTCAATCCCATTGAGTATAATGGCAAGACTGAAGAACCCTGGTTTGATTTTCTAGGATTCAACATTAAACAATACCTTGTAGGAAAATATAAGTCTGGAAAAACTGGTGGAGCAGCGAGTCGTTTAATCGGTCACAAAACTCACATCCAACCCAGCCAAAAAGCAGTTAAAGCCCATACAGAAGTGATAAAAGGTGTAATCAAACAACATATGACAGCACCTCAATCAGTCCTGATTAGCAAACTAAACCCAATCAGAAGGGGATGGTCAAATTACTATTCAGGGGTAGTCTCTGGAAAGACCTTCGTTAAGCTAGATTATATAATCTGGTTAATCTTAAGGGCATGGACAATATCAAGATGCGGAAAGGCAAGTAACGAAAAGCTAAGAAACTATTTCAGACATGGAACGGTTAAACTTAGCAACGGGAAAGAAAGGCACGTAACTTGGTTATTCCAGACCAAGGATGAATTAACATTATGGCAACATAATTGGAATCCGGTTGTCAGACATATCCTAGTACGCCCGGAACCAACACCATACGACGGAAACTGGACTTACTGGGCAACCAGGAAAGGACAAGCAATCGACACACCAAATAGGGTAGCAAAACTACTCAAGAAGCAAAAAGGCAAGTGTACCTGGTGTGGGCAATTCTTTACCCCATCGGATTTAATTGAAGTAGACCACATTGTACCTCGAAACCAAGGTGGAAAGGATGAATACAAGAATCTTCAACTACTACACCGCCACTGCCACGATGATAAAACAGCTCTTGATGAAGAGAGGTTGCTGTACTCTTAACAAGGAGGT
>NZ_JARPLC010000293.1:0-1511 GCF_032350395.1 Limnospira sp. PMC 289.06 | reverse complement strand
TTCGGTGGAAAGGACAAATCTAAAGATGGAATGCCCATATAAACGGAACGTTTTAACCCCTCTTAGGCTCTGATTATCTGGTCGAAGTAGTCAGTAGTGACAAGTGTAAGCGCAAGGTGCGAAACGTTTGGGAGACCAAATAGGGCTGCAATGCCTGAAATCACTTCCCAGTGGGACTTATACCCCTTGGTAGAATATAAGGAATGTCTCATTCTAGCTATAGCAATATAGATAGGATTGCTGACCATCCCATAACTATCTATGTGTCCCAACGCTTGGTCTCAACAACCAAGCAAGGCAGGGAAACTCAAGGTCAAGACAGAACGCTAGAACGATGGAGTCGTGACCCATCTAGTAAAGCAGGAAGTTGAGAGTAACGGCGATAGCCACCCCCAGTTTTAGGATTCACAACCCGTCAGATTGAAGCGGGGAACGGAAGGCGTAATAGAGGAACCTACCTCTCACTCGACCACTGCCAACCATCCATGATTAGGGAAACCGAATGTCCGGCTGGAACCATCGTAATACACTAGCAGCGAAATAGGTTGACACGCTGCGCCCAAAAGGGCAAGGGGAAAAGTAGGGGGCTCATGCAACTACCTAAAAACAACGAAAGTTGTGCACAGACCTTTAAAGTACCCCGGTTCTGAGGACGAATCTAAAGATGGAATGCCCGCATAGATGGAACGTTGTAACCCCTCATTAGCTCTCAGTGGCGGGATGTACCCGTGGAGTAGTGAAAGTGTAAGCGTATGCTTTTGAGGGATTAGGATGCGACCAGAAGCCCAAGCCCAATTGTCATGGTGGGGATATGCCCACAGGTCGCGGTGTGGATATAGATACTGCGATTAGTAGGAGTATTATGACGAGAGCGAGTTTAAAGACTACGTGGTTGTATACAGCTCTGAAAGTTGAAGTTACAAAGCAGGGGGTCGTAACCCTGTTCCCATGACAAGGAGTGTCCACATCAGGAGCCGTGTGATGTGAAAGTATCAAGCACGGTTTTGTATGGGAGTTCGGGAAGGTGACTTCTCGTTCGACCCTACCCCCTTGAGGGGGTGAGATGTGACCAAAAGCCAACGCCCGGCTGTAATGGACGGGATATGCTAACGGGTCACGGTTTGATTGCAAGGATAGAGTTTAGTAGGAGTCAAGATGACGAAATCGAGAGATGGTAAAGGATTCGGAAAACCGAAACCTACTAAGACGTGCGTTTGTATGGAAAAGTATCAACTGGGCTAAGGTTCAGCGGTACGTTTTTAAGCTCCAAAAGAGGATATACCAAGCAGCTAAATCGGGACAGGACGCAAAGGCTAGAAGGTTGCAACGTCTATTGGTGAAATCATATTATGCCCGGCTCCTAGCAGTGCGGCTGTAGGGGCGGGTTCCACGGTCAGCCATGCTTCCCAACAGTCAGCTTAATAAACCCGCCCCCCAAGCGGGTCAAGGCAAGAAGACAGCCGGTGTTGATGGAGTAAGAGTAATCTCTCCAAGACAAAGGTTTGAACTGG
>NZ_JARPLC010000292.1:0-1513 GCF_032350395.1 Limnospira sp. PMC 289.06 | reverse complement strand
AATAATTGTAGGGGCGGGTTCTGCTGTCAATTTTCCATCCCTACGACTATGTTAATAAACCCGCCCCACCCCCGATAATTGTAGGGGCGGGTTCTGCTGTCAATTTTCCATCCCTACGACTATGTTAATAAACCCGCCCTCTCTCCGGCTGTCAATTTTCCGTCCCCACCCGGATATTAATAAACCCGCCCCACCCTTTCCGGGGTAGCACAGGTAAAACCAAAAAGCAACCCCCCCCTGGGAGAGGGGGGGAGTCCGATTATCTAATGCGACCATCTGGCATAATTGCACCAGTGAGGATAGCATCTTGTAGCATAGCGCCATTGAGAGTAGCATGGCGGAAACTAGCATCGCGCAGGTCAGCATTTTCAAGGTTAGCACCATCCAAATTAGCACCCCAAAGGTAAGCACCCCGAAGGTTAGCCCCCGTGAGGTCAGCACCTCGCAAGTTAGCCAAATTAAGGTTAGTATTGCTCAAATCCGCATTTATCAAGTCGCACTCTTCCAGGTCAGCCTTCATCAAATTAGCCTTAATAAACTGACCCCCGCGAATATTACTACCTTGTAGGTTAGCCTGTTGTAGGTTGGCTTCATCCAAGCGAATAAACCGCATTTGCGAATCTTTGAGATTAGTCCCCTGTAGGTTAGCACCTGCCATTTTAGCGCCACTGAGTTTAATTTCACTCAGTTCTAAACTACTAAAGTCGATCGCTTCCAAAGTTAAGCCATTCAGAAAGGCTTTTTCCAGTTTAACCCCGTTTAATTGCGCTCCTCGCAAGTTAGCCCCACTCAGTCGCGCTCCCGTCAAATTAGCCCAATTTAGGTTAGCTTTTTCTAAGTTAGCCGATCGCAAATTAATCCCATTAAGATTAGCGCCACAGAGATTCACACCAGGGAAATTAGCGCGATAAAGTGTCACCCAAGACATCACCGCGCCGCTGAGTTTTGCTCCCATTAAGTTAGCTTTATGAAGTTGCGCGCCGCTCAAGTCTGCTTTAGTTAAATCAGCTTCAATTAAGCAGCTATCTCGCAGTTTCGCATAATTAAGGTTAGTACCATACAAAAAAGCCCCATTCAGGTTGGCTTCTAACATAAAGCATCGTTCTAGGTAAGCGCGAGCTAAGGATGCTTCTTTTAAATTAGAACCCGACAGGTTAGCCGCGATTAATTTAGCACCAATCAAGTTGGCTGCGGTTAAATCGAGTCCACGAAAATCTCTTTCTCCCCTAAGATATCGCTCTAGGATTTCTGTTTCTTTCATGTTGAGGATCTCCTTTTTCATCACACAAGTTCTGAAACAGCCTCCGGCGAGCGCTTAGTTGAGTTTCGACTGATTCAGATGTCTTAATTTGCTGCACCTCTGACGATAAAAGCTACTGCTAATAATCTCTTAATATTTATTTTATCTGTACCAGACAAAATTTGTGTATTTTGTTTACAAATGTTGATTTATCCTCTGATTAGGGGTCGAGATAGACCTCACGGTCTACCCCTCCCATTCAAAACCGTACAT
>NZ_JARPLC010000291.1:0-1526 GCF_032350395.1 Limnospira sp. PMC 289.06 | reverse complement strand
CAAGAGCAAGGGGAAAAGTAGGAGTTTTCATTCACTACCTACACAGACCTTTAAAATTACCCCGGTGGACAGGACAAGTCTAAAGATGGAATGCCCGTATAAACGGAACGTTTAAACCCCTCATAGGTTCTCAGCAGGATGTAACTGCACAGTAGTGAAAAGTGTAAGCGTATGCCTTTAAGGGGAAAGGATGTGACTGAAAGCTAATGCCTAACTGTAATGGTTAGGATATGCCCACTAGTCACGGTGTGGATATAGAGACTGCGACAACTAAGAGTGTTTATGACGAGAGCGAGTTAATGACTACGTGGTTGTATATAGCTCCGAAAGTTGAGGTCATAAAGCAGGGGGTTGTAGCCCTGTTCCCAATGACAAAAGGGGTATCCACATCAGGAGCCGTATGAGGTGAAAGTCTCAAGTACGGTTTGGAATTGGAGTTGGGGAAGGTGACTTCCCTTTCGACCATAACGCTGATAATTTTGAATTTGACCGAATTTTGGCTTTTATTACCGGAAACCCAGATCTTTGAGCGGTTAAGTTCCAAATATCATCTTGGATTTGCGGAACAAGGATGCCAAAATAGGAACAAAGGATATGGTGAGATGTAGCATCCAGGAGTGTCAATGAATAGCAATCACAAAATTTTAGCAGTTACTAGACCAAACAAACCCCCTGAGCCTAGTTCCGAATCGCCCACTACCAACACCCAAGAACATTCTCGGTCTACTGGGACTGTCAAACACATTCCTAGTCGCACCGTGAAACCTTCAAAACCCATTAAACATAAGCCGAAAGTGGCGGTGAAACTTCCCCAGGCTGAAAATTCTGAGGGTGAGGTGTTTGTGGTCGGAGATCATATTCTGGTCAGAGCGCCTTGGGGACTGTGGGCACGGGCAGAAATTAAGACTTTCTATCAAAGTAGTCCAGATACTGTCATGGCTCATTTTATACCAAAAGAAGAACGCACAAACTGGACTTGGATGGGTGGTTTAATTCGCTCTGATTTGTTGAAACGAGCCAATCCAGACTCGTAGGGATTTTGGCGATTTTCTCCCTGTTGTCGTAAATTCAGTTTCTGGGAACCGGATTAAACCCCCACCGCCATACCTTGGGAATATAAAACGGTTCCCGCCACCCCGCAGACAAGATGAATTTGGGCCAGTAACTCAAGGATCTGGAAGCGAATGGGTGTAGGCTGCATCGCAAGGCAATCATTGCTACAGTAAAGAGAAGCAGTGCGAGACGTTCAGGCATGAAATAGGGTTGAAATACCTGAAATAACCGCCTGGTGGGGACTTCAACCCCTTGGTTGAATATAAGGAGCGCACTCCTGACCATCCTCATAACTGTTTATATGTCCCAACATTCGGTATAGAAATATACCAAATAAGGCAGGGAACCCCAGGTCAAAACGAACTAACTCATACAAATTACTTATAGTAAGCCCAGAAATGGATAAGTAAAGTTAGGAAGTCAGGGTAACGGCGATAGCCACCCCCAGTTTTGGGAATCACAACCCCAGGATT
>NZ_JARPLC010000290.1:0-1530 GCF_032350395.1 Limnospira sp. PMC 289.06 | reverse complement strand
AGGTTCTGAATGGGAGGGGATGGTGGTGACTCCATTCTCGACCCCTAACACATAGCAAAATGCTCTTACCGTGAACCATGATTACCTACTGTCCAAAATTCATTGTCCAAGCAGCCTGAAAAGAGACTTGAAACAATGGCTCAAAGCGGGTGTGCTAGATAACGGTGTATTCGAGGATACAGAAACAGGGACACCTCAAGGAGGGGTAATAAGTCCAATACTCGCCAACATCGCACTGTTGGGAATGGTTAGGTTCATAGAAACAATGTATCCTAAAAAGAGAAACGTGGTTCAAGCCACAACAATCAGATACGCCGATGATTTTGTAGTAATATCCCCATCACTTGAAATCATTGAACAGTGCAAAACTGCTATTTCCAAATGGTTAAAACCTGTTGGACTAGAAATAAAACCTGAAAAGACTCGAATCTGTCACACGCTCAAACGTATTGAGTATGATGGCAAAACAGAAGAACCAGGGTTCGACTTTCTAGGATTCAACATAAGGCAGTACCCAGCAGGAAAATATAAATCTGGGAAAACCGGGGGAACAATAAACCGATTAATCGGTCACAAAACCCACATTAAACCCAGCCAGAAAGCAGTTAAAGCTCACATGGAAGAGATTAAGGGTGCAATTAAAGAACTCAAAACAGCACCCCAATCAGCCTTGATTAGCAAACTAAACCCAATCATAAAGAGATGGTCAAACTATTACTCAGCGGTAGTCTCAACAGAGACCTTCACAAGGCTAGACCACACAATCTGGTTAATGCTAAGAGCATGGACAGGTTCAAGATGCGGAAAGGCAAGCCACGAAAAGCTAAGAAACTATTTCAGACGCGGAACGGTCAAACTTAGTAATGGGAAGGAAAGGCAAGAACCTTGGTTATTTCAGACCAAAGATGGATATACACTATGGAAACATAGCTACACTCCGATTGTCAGACACACCCTAATACGCCCTGACGCAACACCATACGACGGAAACTGGACTTACTGGGCAACCAGGAAAGGACAAGCAATTGGAACGCCAAATAGGGTAGCAAAACTACTCAAAAAGCAAAAAGGCAGGTGTACTTGGTGTGGACAGTATTTCGCACCATCAGATTTAGTTGAAGTAGACCACATTGTACCTCGAAACCTCGGTGGAAAGGATGAATACAAAAATCTTAAACTATTACATCGCCATTGTCACGATGATCAAACGGCGCTTGACAACGCTAAAGCTGTATCCCTAACAATGGAGCAATCAGACTAGGAGCCGTGTGAGATGAAAGTCTCACGCACGGTTTTGAATGGGAGGGGATGGAGGCGACTCCATTCTCGACCCCTAATTGAAAAGTTGTTTAGGGGTATCGGGTTGGAGCCGGTAGATGATAGCCCATAGTTTCCCCTCACCGGAGATTATGAATCAGACCCATAGATAACCGGATAGGCGATCGCTCATAGGTTTACCTATAGGTCTAGTCCACGGAAAGGCGGTCTGATATCTTTGTACATTGATTACTTAGAAGGTTCCCCTCTACG
>NZ_JARPLC010000289.1:0-1557 GCF_032350395.1 Limnospira sp. PMC 289.06 | reverse complement strand
TCCGGCTCCATATGTTCAATCTGAGCAATAAACGCCTCTCGCTGTTGCTCATCACGTTCTTGGTAGCCGTAAGTTTTTTTTCTGGTGAAGCCAATTTTCTTCAAGGCTCTGGATATGGTGCGAGGAGAGATGTCGTCATCCCAAAGTTGAGCCATTTGAGCGGAGGTTTTGTGGCCATGCTCTTGGGCAAAAGCCTTGAATTTATGCCAGTCGGTAATTTTGTGGTTATTGCCAGGTCGGTGATTAGGTTTAGGGAGGAAGTCTCCGGTCTGTGCTTTTCTTTGCAGCCAGAGATTGATAGTGTTCCGGCTGACATGGAAAACTTGACTGGCTTCTGTTTTGGGCATACCGTCTAGTTCAATTGCATTAATAACTTTTTGTCTAAGGTCGTAACTGTAGGGGGCTAGCCTTTTGGGTCTTATGTAGATATCCTTGCCATTATACGTCCTAACTATTCTGTCTTGTGCCATAAGTCCAATACTCGCCAACATTGCACTGGATGGAATGGTTAGGTTAATTGAAACAATGTATCCCAAGAAAGCTAATAGAGTGCAAGCCTCGTTAGTAAGATACGCCGATGATTTCGTAGTAATATCACCTTCACTCGATATCATTGAACCGTGTAAAAATGCTATTTACGAATGGTTAAAACCTGTAGGATTGCAAATTAAACCTGAAAAGACTAGAGTGTGTCATACACTTAACCCCATACAATACGAGGGCAGAACAGAAGAAGCAGGTTTTGATTTCTTAGGATTTAATATCAGGCAATACCCTGTAGGAAAATATAAATCGGGAAAAACAGGTGGGAGAGCGAGCCGATTAATCGGTCACAAAACCCACATCAAACCCAGTAAGAAAGCAGTTGCCCATACAGAAGTGATTAAGGGTGTGATAAAACAGCATAAGACCGCACCCCAGTCTGCCCTGATTAGCAGGCTAAACCCGATTATTCGGGGGTGGGAAAATTACTACTCAGGAGTAGTTTCATCCGAGACATTCAGCAAGCTAGATGACATAATTTGGAAAATGTTAAGGGCATGGACAGTATCAAGATGCGGAAAGGCAAACATCGAAAAACTGAGGAATTATTTGAGACCGGGAACGGTCATACTCAGTAATGGGAAAGAAAGACATGAAACCTGGTTATTTAGAACTAAAGATGGACTTCAGTTATGGAAACATAACTGGACTCCAATTGTCAGACACACCCTGATCAAACCTGAAGCAACACCATACGACGGAAATTGGACTTACTGGTCAAACAGAAAAGGACAAGCAATCGGAACGCCAAATAGGGTAGCAAAACTACTCAAAAAGCAAAAATGCAAGTGTACCTGGTGCGGGCAATATTTGACCCCATCTGACTTAGTTGAAGTAGACCACATTGTACCTCGAAACCTCGGTGGAAAGGATGAATACAAAAACCTTCAGCTATTACACCGCCACTGTCATGATGATAAAACGGCGTTAGATAACGTCAATGCTGTATCTTTAACAATGGAGGTGCGAAACGTTCAGGCACGCGCATAGGGTTGCAATACCCGAAATAACTGC
>NZ_JARPLC010000288.1:0-1559 GCF_032350395.1 Limnospira sp. PMC 289.06 | reverse complement strand
TCCAGATTGCACTTGAGTAGCCCCCAAACCACAAAGCTGTCGAAATCGTCTCATAGCCTTAGACTTGGGAAGGCATTTAAACATCTCATCAAACGGAACGCACCGAGTAAGTAGCCAGCCTCGTTCCCGGCAGCCAAAACCAAACTTGTCAAACACCCGATGGTAGCAATCAAACTCTGGTAGGTTCAGATAGCTTAGTAGCTCTTGCTCTACCATTGCCTCTGACTGATGCCACATACAAATCTGTTGGGCTAGTCGCGCTGTTACTTCACTAATCCCCGTGCCTTCCCCCGCCGCGATCGCCTTCGCGTATTCATTGTCAAACTTGGTTTTAATCCCTTTGGGAATTTCCCAACTACCTTGGGAAGTCCAGCCACAAGCCCAACCCCACCACGCCGGCAGTTTGTCCGGGTCTAATTTCCCAGATTCTTTTTTAACTCTAACTTTTGCTTTGGCTGGAAACTCATAGACCAGTCGAGACTTGGCTTGGTTTATCGTTTGGGTGCGGGGCTTGTTGAATGACCCAATATCTCTTAGGCATTGTTCAATTTTCGCTACTTCTGGCGGCCGCTCCCTTACCCAATACCTGCGATCGTAGGCAATTTGGTAATGCTGGAAGTATGTGGCAACCATGAGCAAAGCATCGTAGGGGTCAGACTTGTTAGACGTTCCCCCATAGCTTTTCCGAGTGTCCTTAATCATCGTCTGATCTACTTTCAGCACAGGGATTCCCTCCCGATGTAAGCAGTCAATCCAGAATCTGCTATAAGTTCGGGTCGGCTCTAATATCACCACAGACGGCTCCAAAGACACAAGAAACTGGATAGACTTTGCATTTGCTTCTAGCTTTCGGTGGCACTCAGCAAATGCGGGAGACTCGTAAAAATCCCGCAACGCACCCGCTGGCATAAATTCTAGCCACACGGCATCGCACCACGATGAGCTAACATCAAGGCCTACAATTAAACTATTCATTTTTAACCTCTAGTGTTGTGGTTAATCGTTCCCACGAAGCTGTTACGGCTCTCGCCCATTCTATCTGGGGGAACAAATCTCCCTAGAATCTAGCCGGGGTTGGAACCCGGCTAGAAGCAATTATTGACTTCTGCCCCCAGTAACAGGTTGGGGAGGGAAACCTCCCATTTCAATTCGGGGGGGCTAGTTATCAATGCGGTGGGAATCACCCGGTTATCCGCGACTTCCCCCCAGGTGTAAGGGGAAAGTTTCGTCCTTTACCGGCTAGGACTCATCAGGCGGTGAAATCTAGATCTTCTAAAGCTGATAGTGTATATTCCAAGTCTGCATAAATTTGATTGTGATACATTTCAAGCTGCATTGCATAATTATGCACATCTTGGAATCGTTCATCATTAGAGATAAAATCGATAACTCTTAGGTGAGTAATGGTGTTATCAATTTCCATTTTGGCTTTAATTAAACAGTTCGAGAAAGAGACTGCCTCTCGTGTCAAATCGACCCACGCGCAAAGAGAATTTTCATCCTCGCCAAACAAGTGACCAGGAAAATCCGCTGATGTTTTTTGTCCAGGCGGTGAAACC
>NZ_JARPLC010000287.1:0-1560 GCF_032350395.1 Limnospira sp. PMC 289.06 | reverse complement strand
ATGGATTCCGTTCTCCCAGCTGCGTCCTAACCACCTTGACTAATGCTATAACATCCACTACAGCAATTAGGATACGGTCAACTTCCGCACTTATACAACAAATTACCCCAAAAAGCAAGAGGTTTTTGACAAAACTTTACATAGATTTATGTCAGTCTGGCTGTCGGTGATCAGGTGAGCAGATTGTGGTAACATAATAGGATATCCGCTCAGGTTGCAAGACCTTGGGTTCAGAAAAGATCTACTAAAACATGGCGGATCTTGATGGACCTAAAAAAGTAAGCCAAAGTAGTAGCGATAACACTGTAAAAAGCTAGGCTACACCTAAAAGTGCGAGACGTTCAGGCATGAAATAGGGTTGTAATACCCGAAATAACCGCCTGGTGGGGATTTCAGCCCATCGGTTGAATATAAGAACCTCGCTTCTGACCATCCCCATAACTGTTTATATGTCCCGAAGCGAAAAGCAAGGCAGGGAACTCAAGGTCAATCCCACAAAGAAAATCGTAATGCTCAATTACACCATAAGGAGGAGTATTAAAACCACTTAGGCGATTGTGGGAAAGAGTAACGGCGATAGCCACCCCCAGTTTTAGGAATCACAACCCGTCAGATTGAAGCGGGGAACGGAAGGCGTGAGGGAAAACCTATTCCCAATAATCCGACCACTGCCAACCATCCATGACTAAGGAAATCTGAATGTTCCGACTTGAACCATCGTCATTAGCAGGCAGCGAAATAGGTTGACACGCTGCGCCCAAAAGGGTAAGGGGAAAAGTAGGGTTCTTTATATAACACCTACACAGACCTTTAAAGTACCCCGGTGGATAGGACAAGTCTAAAGATGGAATGCCCATATAAACGGAACGTTTTAACCCCTCTTAGGCTCTGATTATCTGGTCGAGATAAACAGTAGTGAAAGTGTAAGCGCAAGCCTATTAGGGGATGAGATGTGACCAGAAGCTAACGCCCTGCTGTAATGGCAGGGATATGCTGACAAGTCACGGTTTGATTGTAAAGAATAGAGTCTAGTAGGAGTCATTATGACGAAAGCGAGTTTAAAGAAAGGGTTTGAGAAATCAAAGCCAATCAAGACTACGAGTATATGGAAAGCTATACCATGGGCGAAAGTTCAACGTAAAGTTTTCAAGCTCCAAAAGAGGATATTTCAAGCAGCTAAATCGGGACAGGACGCAAAAGCAAGAAGGTGGCAACGTCTACTGGTGAAATCATATTATGCCCGACTCTTAGCAGTGCGGCGAGTGACTCAAGATAATCAAGGCAAAAAGACAGCAGGTGTCGATGGAATGAGAGCAATCTCCCCAAGACAAAGACTGGAACTAGCTAAGAGTATCAAAGGAAATCTCAAAGCAAAACCACTGCGTAGGGTGTGGATTCAAAAACCCGGAAGGGATGAAAAATGTCCTCTGGGAATACCCACTATCCAAGATAGAGCAAGGCAAGCCTTGGTAAAGTCGGCACTCGAACCTGAATGGGAATCGAGGTTTGAAAGCAACAGCTATGGGTTCCGACCCGGACGGTCAGCCCATGATGCAATAT
>NZ_JARPLC010000286.1:0-1584 GCF_032350395.1 Limnospira sp. PMC 289.06 | reverse complement strand
CCAAATAGGGTATCTACATCAGGAGCCGTGTGCTGGGAAACTCGCAAGCACGGTTTTCAATTGGAGTTGGGGAAGGTGACTTCTCTTTCGACCATAACACAGTCAGGCTAGGAGCCGTATGAGGTGAAAGTCTCACGTACGGTTTTGTATGGGAGGGGGAGATGGCGACATCTCTCTCGACCCCTACTCAGTTCGAGGAAGGTATGGAAGAGCAGAGAGAGGATATTAAGGGTTGCCAGTAAAGAGGAAAGATGCTGCTTACCATGGCCGAAATTGTGTTCCAGATTGTAGCCCTTGGTCTTGAGGGTGTTGTGGTTTTCATTTTCCACCTTCCACCGGGTTCGCCCTGCCAGCACGACTTCTGCGACATTTTCCTCACTGAGGGGATAATTCGTAGCAAAGGCATTGTGATAGCTCACCTGGCCATCGGCAGTGGTGACGGTGAGTTCGCACCAGTTGACCAACAGGGCATCATCACTGTCTCTGAGGGGCACGGCGTTGAGATAGCGGTAGGTATAGGTTTCCTCGACTTTCCCGGTCCAACCAAGGGTTGTGACTGTGGGTAGCTCAATGCCATCAAGGTGTTCATGGAGGGTGGTGTGGGACTCCTGACGACAGACGAGGATGAAGTTGAGTTGGTGCTTTAGAAATTGCTCACACAAGGGTTGGTGACAATACAGGTCATCCCCTAAGACCGTAACGTTCCATCTACTGATACGTTCCCCTTGCCGCGATAATCACCGTTTGGCTGCCGCCGTCTCACAGTCCTGCTTGTCATGACCATCTTGGGGCACGATAAATTCAGGAACCAAGGGAATCAGATGCTTTTGTCCTGGACAAACGATGACCGCAGTCACCACCCCATGGAAGTAATGGGTTGCCCCAGACTTATAGGTGCGTGTCGAGCACTGGGGGCAGTGGATTTTCTCCGAACTCAAATATTCAGTCCCATCCAACGCCACTAACAGACTGTTGGCAATAGAACGGAATTTTACCAACTGCCCCTGGACTTCGAGCACCGGCAAGATATCCTCAAAGACCGGAAAGATGTGGTCTGGTGACACTGTCGCCCAAAAATCCCGGATGTGGTTGTCGCCGGGAATTTGATGAACCCCAAACAAGCTTTGAGCATTGCTCTTGCCTTTGTTGCCTTCCATCGTGCGTTGATAGGCAAGGAATGATGGGGTTTGAGTGAAGAACACACTAAACGCGCGATTGGCTGCGTCTTCCATCCCATAGTGGCTATTCTTACCAGTAGGCTTGTCCGGTAACGAGGACAAACGCTGGCGAAAAGAACTGACGATTGTGTCAAACAACTCATGTTTTTCCAACGGCTCTGACCCTATTGGCTCTTGGATGTCCTTACAGTACCCCATTTTCCGTCCTTGAGTCGCTTTTTTCTCAAATGAGAATTGCTGATATCATCCAATGCCTATTGACATATAGGTGTCAGCTGATCTATAATGGAGAGGTTTGAGTACAACGGGATGTAGCGCAGCTTGGTAGCGCGCCTGCTTTGGGAGCAGGATGTCGCAGGTTCAAATCCTGTCATCCCGATTTAACTTAAACCCTTATCCTGACTAC
>NZ_JARPLC010000285.1:0-1591 GCF_032350395.1 Limnospira sp. PMC 289.06 | reverse complement strand
TCCGGCTCCATATGTTCAATCTGAGCAATAAACGCCTCTCGCTGTTGCTCATCACCTTCTTGGTAGCCGTAAGTTTTTTTTCTGGTGAAGCCAATTTTCTTCAAGGCTCTGGATATGGTGCGAGGAGAGATGTCGTCATCCCAAAGTTGAGCCATTTGAGCGGAGGTTTTGTCGCCATGCTCTTGGGCAAAAGCCTGGAATTTGTGCCAGTCGGTAATTTGGTGGCTATGACCAGGTCGGTGATTAGGTTTAGGGAGGAAGTCTCCGGTCTGTGCTTTTCTTTGCAGCCAGAGATTGATAGTGTTCCGGCTGACATGGAAAACTTGACTGGCTTCTGTTTTGGGCATACCGTCTAGTTCAATTGCATCAATAACTTTTTGTCTGAGGTCGTAACTATAGGGGGCTGGCATTTTTGGTCTTCTTAGTCATCTCGTCCTCTCCATTATACGTCCTAACTATCCTGTCTGGTGCTATATTTGTTCGGTGTACTATGGGAGTTGTATATCACAAAACAAATAATTGTCAAGATTTATGCCACAATTGTTATGACCCTGTGTGATCCAATACTAGCAAGGACGGATACTGATAGTTATGTGGACTTAACCCTAGTTACTATTGAGGCATTGACAGATTTTTGGTAGTAGGGGTCGAGAGAGATGTCGCCATCTCCCCCTCCCATACAAAACCGTACTTGAGACTTTCACCTCATACGGCTCCTAATCTGACTGCTCCATTGTTAAGGATACAGCGTTGGCGTTGTCGAGTGCCGTCTTATCATCGCGGGTGTGGCGATGTAATAACTGAAGATTCTTGTATTCATCCTTTCCGCCTAGGCTTCGAGGTACAATGTGGTCTACTTCAACTAAATCCGATGGCGCGAAATACTGTCCACACCAGGTACACCTACCTTTTTGCTTTTTGAGTAGTTTTGCTACCCTATTTGGCGTTTCAATTGCCTGTCCTCGTCTGGTTGCCCAGTAAGTCCAATTTCCGTCGTATGGTGTTGCGTCAGGGCGTATCAGGGTGTGTCTGACAATCGGAGTCCAATTATGTTTCCATAGTTGGCATCCATCTTTAGTCTGGAACAACCAAGATTCATGTCTTTCTTTCCCATTGCTAAGTTTAATCGTTCCATGTCTGAAATAGTTTCTTAGCTTTTCGTGGTTTGCCTTTCCGCATCTTGATACTGTCCATGCCCGTAACATTTGCCAGATTAGATAATCTAGCTTAACAAAGGTCTCTGTTGAGACAACCCCTGAATAGTAGTTTGACCATCCCTTTATTATTGGGTTTAGTTTGCTTATCAGGGCTGATTGGGGTGCTGTTTTATGTTGTTTTATTACACCCTTAATCACTTCAGTATGGGCTTTAACTGCTTTATTGCTGGGTTTAATGTGAGTTTTGTGACCGATTAATCGGCTTGCTGCTCCACCAGTTTTTCCAGATTTATATTTTCCTACCGGATATTGCCTAAAGTTGAATCCTAGAAAATCAAACCCGGGTTCTTCAGTCTTGCCGTTATACTCAATGGGATTGGTGCGAAACGTTTAGGAGTGAAATAGGGCTGCAATGCCCGAAATAACCTCTTAGT
>NZ_JARPLC010000284.1:0-1594 GCF_032350395.1 Limnospira sp. PMC 289.06 | reverse complement strand
ATCGGTTTCCCGGAAGCGGCGTTCGCGCAGCGTCTCGGAACGAGAATCGCTTTCTTCGGACTGTCGCTGGAGGAGTTGCTTGGTTTCCTCGAAGCGGCGATCGGTTTCCCGGAAGCGGTGTTCGGTTTCTTGGGACTGTTCTTTGATGACTCGTTCAGTTTCCTTTTGGGCTTCTATGAGTTCTCCTAGCAGCCTCCAAACATCATCAGCACTGGTGGTCATGGGGGTTCCTCTCAGGTGTCTCAATTATCCCCATTTTAGCGAACGATAGGCCCTAGCCATTGGTGGCTGTTGTTTAAGTCCCAGAAACCGGGTTTCTTAATCAAAAATTTGCCAGGTGGTGGAAAGGTGGTGAAATTATTGGTTATAAATCTAGGAATTTTGTCAAGTACGGATAACCGAATACTTTATGGCGGGAAACCGATATAAGTGACGGTTTGAGTGGGGGGTGTCGAGGTGGTGGCGATAGGTCGCACTCCGACCCTACGCGATACGTCGCACTCCGAGGCTGCGCGATCGCACTTCTGAGACTCTAAGCGATCGCCCGAGTTGTGGGGATATCTAAACTCAAATGAGGGTGACTTACAATGTATTGATAATGTCGGTTTTAGTGACTCCTTTGTGTCGGGAAATTGATCGTAAAATACTATTGAGAGTTCCCAGTCGCAAAGGGTTATGATTGGGAATGCTAATCCTTTGATGGTGGGGCAACTCTGTTTCTAAAATAATGTGGCTCCCCTGTTGGTGAACAACCTCATAATCCCATTGGCGACAGAGAATGTCTGCCAAATGAGTCCCTTTAATATCTCTGGGGATTTTCATCGATAATTTGGATCGATCTACTGGATGACTAAGATTTCTTCTTTGACTAGATGTAGCTTGACATTGGGACAGCTAGGTTGGTCGAAATAATAGCCTTTGACGGCTTCATTGACATGGATTCGCAACGCTTCCCAATCATCACCCTGAGTGAAGATATCCTCGGTCAAACATTCGGCTACAAATCCGCCATCTTCTTCCTGATACACTTCAAAAATGATGACTGGATTCATTTTTATCCTCCTCGTTTATGGTTGACATCAATCCTAAAAAATGGTCGCTATTTTTATTCAAACTTTGACCCAGAAGAAGCCTGTTCGTTTCCGATCATACCACAAGGCGATCGTTACAGTGTGGGACGATCGCGTTCTGATCGGCTCCCATCCTCTCAACCCCCAGCTCTCATTCCCCCATCGGAATCGCTGACGACACCCGTTGCGCGCGATAGGTCGCACTCCGAGGCTGCGCGATAGGTCGCACTCCGAGGCTACGCGAACGCATTCCGGCACCCGGACACGACGCGGAAGGTGTTTGATGTGATGTAGCGGGTGAAGCCGTCCCCACAGAAGCGCGATCGCATTTCTGAAAGGGTAGGCGATAGGTCGCACTTCCGAGAGGGTAGGCGATACGTCGCACTCCGAGGCTACGGGAACGCGCTTCCGAGAGGGTAGGCGATACTTCTGGCGGGCACGCTACGCGATACGCCCTACGGGCACGCTGCGCGAACGCCAACTCTGGCTGTAATTTACCATTGGCGGGGACGGAATTTATCATC
>NZ_JARPLC010000283.1:0-1594 GCF_032350395.1 Limnospira sp. PMC 289.06 | reverse complement strand
ACCGTCAAAAATGGACGGATTCACAACGGCAAACAACGGTTCAAGTGTCGTGATTATGGACGACAGTTTGTTGAACACCCCCACCAAAAAGGTGATTGACCAAGAAACACGGTCTCTGATTGACCGTTTGCCGATGGAGAGAATTCCCCTTGCCGGAATAGCACGGGCCGTCCAAGTGTCTGAGCCCTGGCTGCCAAACTACGTCAATCAGAAATATGCCTCTGTGCCCCGCCAAGTCCAGGTGAGGCGCAAAAAAAAGGGGAGGTTAACGATATCAATGTGATGAATTGTGGTCTTTTCGTACCCTGAGGAAACAAACAGTGGATTTGGTTAGCTCTCGACGTAAAAATCCGTGAGATTGTCGGTGTTTACATTGGTGCACGGGATGAAGCCGCAGCCCGCCAATTGTGGGAGTCATTGCCTCCATATCGCCAATGTGCGGTGGCTTATACCGATTTCTGGGGAGCCTATGAGGCTGTTCTACCGAGTAAACGTCATCAAGGGGTTGGGAAGGATACAGGTTTGACCAGCTACATCGAAAGGTTTAACAATACCTTGAGACAACCAGTGTCTCGCTTAGTACCCAAGACCTTGTCCTTTTCCAAGTGTTTGCAGAATCACATTGGTGGCATTTGGTATTTTATCCATCACTACAACGCATCATTACCTCTTTAGCACTACCCACCCCGGAGCGGATCCCCCACCAGTTGCTTTCACTGAACACTAGTAAGCCACTGCCGACTAGGACCGAGCGGTATTTGGAGCCCGCGCCCGCGATCACCTTTCCTGAACACTAGTAACTTTCGTTTTGGCGCGCGGCGATTACGAGAGGAGCGCCACCACTAAACTTCACTGAACACTAGTAAGCCACTGCGCCCAATAACCTGGCATCCCCATAAGTCAACCCCTCTTGTGCGAAGCACCCAGTAACTAGGCATCCCAACCAAGGCACGCCAAGGACTATCCGCGCCGGCGATCGCCCGAGAATCTAAAAAAACAGAAAACCTTGCCTCCCCACAAATCAACCGCCTCTAAAAACCAGCCAACCGCACCTCCCCACAAGTTAGCCCAAACCAGCCAACTGTCCGCGCCGGCGATCGCCCTACCTCTCAACTCACCCCGACTAAGGAGCATTCCAAAACCCGCCACCCGAAAAGCGATCGCCTCAAGCTCCCCCCATTGGCGGCGGCGGAACCCACCCACCCACGGTATTAAGGGCTTGGTCACAAAGTTAAATTCGTTCCGCTACGCTCCACTCATGGATTTTACCGCTGCGCCCTTAATCCCTCCCCCGGCGCTGCCAAACCCCCGCCACCCGAAAAGCGATCGCCCTACCTCCCTACCAGATTAGAAAAACAGTCAACCGTCCGGAAAAGCGATCGCCTAACCTCCCCGGTAATCTCTAAACTGCAAATACTTTCACTTTAGGAAAATCTCCCCGGTGTCTCTAAACTGGTTATGGTCGAAAGAGAAGTCACCTTCCCCAACTCCAATTCCAAACCGTGCTTGCGAGTTTCCCAGCACACGGATCCTGATGTAGATACCCCTTTTGACATCGGGAACAGGGTAACAACTTCCTGCTTTGTGACTTCAA
>NZ_JARPLC010000282.1:0-1596 GCF_032350395.1 Limnospira sp. PMC 289.06 | reverse complement strand
ATAAGAGCAATCTCTTCAAGACAAAGGTTCGAGCTTGTTAAGAACATTAAGGGAAAACTCAAATCAAAACCACTGCGAAGGGTGTGGATTCCAAAACCTGGTAAGGATGAAAAACGCCCACTAGGCATACCCACAATCCAAGATAGAGCAAGGCAAGCCTTGGTTAAGTCGGCTCTCGAACCTGAATGGGAATCGAGATTTGAAAGCACAAGCTATGGGTTCCGTCCCGGACGGTCAGCCCAAGATGCAATAGCACGAATTTACTCAAGTATCAACAAGGGTGAATATTATGTACTCGATGCTGATATAGCAAAATGCTCTTACCGTGAACCATGATTACCTACTGTCCAAAATTCATTGTCCAAGCAGCTTGAAGAGAGACCTGAAACAATGGCTCAAAGCTGGCGTGCTAGATAACGGTGTATTTGAGGATACAGAAACAGGGACACCTCAAGGAGGGGTAATAAGTCCAATACTCGCCAACATCGCACTGTTGGGAATGGAAAGGCTAGTTAAAGGAATGTATCCAAATAAAGGCACAGCCACTCAGGTAAACTTTATAAGATATGCCGATGATTTTGTGGTCATATCCAAAGACCTAGAAATCATTGAACAGTGCAAGACTGCTATTTCTGAATGGCTAAAACCTGTAGGACTAGAAATAAAACCTGAAAAGACTCGAATCTGTCATACACTCAAAACTATTGAGTATGACGGTAAAACAGAGAATCCAGGGTTTGACTTTCTCGGATTCAATATCAGGCAATATCCAGCAGGAAAATACAAATCTGGGAAAACAGGCGGGGCAGCAAGCCGATTAATCGGACATAAAACCCACATAAAACCCAGCCATAAAGCAGTTAAAGCCCATACAGAAGTGATTAAAGGTGTAATCAAACAACATAAGACAGCACCCCAATCAACCCTGATTAGTAGACTAAACCCAATCATAAGAGGATGGGCAAACTATTATTCAGCGGTAGTCTCAAAAGAGACCTTCACTAAGCTAGACAAAATAATCTGGCAAATGTTACGGGCATGGACAGCATCAAGATGCGGAAAGGCAAGTTACGAAAAGCTAAGTAATTATTTCAGACATGGAACAATTAAACTTAGCAATGGGAAAGAAAGACACGAAAATTGGCTGTTCCAAACCAAAGATGGGTTACATCTGTTCAATCACAATTGGACTCCAATTATCAGACATACCCTAATACGCCCTGACGCAACACTTTATGACGGAAATTGGACTTACTGGGCAACCAGGAAAGGACAAGCAATCGGCACGCCAAATAGGGTAGCAAAACTACTCAAAAAGCAAAAAGGTAGATGTACCTGGTGTGGACAATTCTTTACCCCATCAGATATAATTGAAGTAGACCACATTGTACCTAGAAGCCATGGCGGAAAGGATGAATACAAGAATATTCAATTATTACATCGCCATTGTCACGACAATAAAACAGCTCTTGATGAAGAGATGATGCTGTACTCTTAACAAGGAGACGGTCAAATTAGGAGCCGTATGAGGTGAAAGTCTCAAGTACGGTTCTGTATGGGAGGGGGAGATGGCGACATCTCTCTCGACCCCTACTC
>NZ_JARPLC010000281.1:0-1596 GCF_032350395.1 Limnospira sp. PMC 289.06 | reverse complement strand
AATAAACTCCTCTCGCTGTTGCTCATCACCTTCTTGGTAGCCGTAAGTTTTTTTTTCTGGTGAAGCCAATTTTCTTCAAGGCTCTGGATATGGTGCGAGGAGAGATGTCGTCATCCCAAAGTTCAGCCATTTGAGCGGAGGTTTTGTGGCCATGCTCTTGGGCAAAAGCCTTGAATTTATGCCAGTCGGTAATTTTGTGGTTATTGCCAGGTCGGTGATTAGGTTTAGGGAGGAAGTCTCCGGTCTGTGCTTTTCTTTGCAGCCAGAGATTAATGGTGTTCCGGCTGACATGGAAAACTTGACTGGCTTCTGTTTTGGGCATACCGTCTAGTTCAATTGCATCAATAACTTTTTGTCTGAGGTCGTAACTATAGGGGGCTGGCATTTTTGGTCTTCTTAGTCATCTCGTCCTCTCCATTATACGTCCTAACTTTCCTGTCTGGTGCTATAAGTTAAAAGCAGCGGCTATTTCGGTAAGCCTTAACCCATACATTACTGTCATACCAGTAACCCACAGCCAGGCGTGACGAGCTTTACTGAATGTATGGTTTTTGATAGTGTAGACTTCTTGTTTAGCGCTGTACCACCAATTTTTAAAGGCATCGATGCCTATACGCTGCTTAACGGTGAATCGTGTTTGTCTGGGATTAATAAGTTCTAACTGTTTTAGTAGGTGGTCTTTATTGGGTGATTTTTTGGCAATGGCTTTCAGGATGTAGTAACGTTCTTTGAATGTTTGGGACCCTATCAGCTCCTCTCCATTCTGTAAGGGAGTGTACAGCATAACCTTGAAACTCTCCCAAGTAGGATAATCATCCCAATTGGGGAATTGCTCAAAGTATATTTTTTGGCTTTGATGATAGGAAGATAGGTCGCTGACAATATCGCGGGAGCGTGGTCGTCCTGTGTTGCGGTTGTACCCGGCAAAATACTCATCTTCCAGTTGTTGGAATATTTCCCGGTAGGTTATCAGATTATCCTCAATCTGATTCTTTCCTAGAATAGTCGTATCATACCAATCCCAGAACTCACTAGTGCTAGTGATAGTCCCTAGGGCTTCTGATACCAGTTTAGCTTTCTTAACCCCGTCTATCACCCCTTGGGGTGTACACTCAAGATTAGCTGTCTTGGGTAGCCGTTTCCCGGTAGGTGGTTGCTTAAACTGCAATAGCAGATTGTACCTAGCCCCGGACTTTTGTAACTTGAGTGTCACTCCTTTGGGACATTCCCCTTTAAAGTCTTGATAGGCTTTCAGGAATCTGCTATAGCTCTCGTCATAGTTACCCTTTCCCCCCACTGTAGGGAGTTTAGTAGCATTACTCATTTTTTACTCACTTGTTACTCTACTACGGTTTTGAGTAACACCTAAGTAACGGTAGAATAGGGGTTGTAGGCTGTAATTCCGGTTCGAGTCCGACTCTGCCCACTATTAACTGTTTCTGATTAGAGAGGGATTAACAAGTAATTTCCTGAAATATCCGGAAATATTTTTCCGATCCCCAAAACCTCAACCATGTAGGTTGGGTCAAACGTAGTGAAACCCAACATAACTGAGAGATGGTGGCGTTGGGTTTCGTGACCTCCACCCAACCTACT
>NZ_JARPLC010000280.1:0-1601 GCF_032350395.1 Limnospira sp. PMC 289.06 | reverse complement strand
TTCTATAGGATACCTGGAAAGCGATCGCATCACCCAACACCTGCCTTGTTGGGTTCGGTTGCACTCCACCCAACCTACAAGAGTCTATAGGATACCTGGAAAGCGATCGCATCACCCAACACCTGCCTTGTTGGGTTCCGTTGCACTCCACCCAACCTACAAAACTAACTTTTATTTATATCTAGGATAGTTTCATGATGTCACCCAGGTTTGATGCCACTAAAATTGTTTCTGCTCCGACCCCACTGGTTTTTATCGATACCGGAGTCGAAAACATTGAACAACTGATTGAGGGGGTGATTTCCACCGCCGAAGTTTTTCGGATTGAAAAAACCGCTGATGGGGTCGAGCAAATCACCCAGGTTTTACAACAGCGTCTGAATGTCGGCAGCGTTCACATTATCTCCCACGGTTCCCCCGGTTGCCTGTATCTGGGTGACGGCGAACTGAGTTTGGACACCCTGAACCGCTACAAGCCCCAACTGCGACGCTGGGGTGTGGACAACATCCTGCTCTACGGCTGTCGGGTGGCCGCCGGGGATGCTGGGGAAGAATTTATCGCCCAATTGCGACAACTGACCGGAGCCGACATTGCCGCTTCCAAATCTCTGACGGGGGCTGCTCTCAAGGGCGGTAACTGGGAGTTGGAAGTGAGGACGGGAGAAGTGGAATTAGCCCAAGTCTTGACTGGGGAAGTTGTCGCCAGTTACCAAGGGGTGTTGATGCCGGGAGAATTAATCCCCGTCTTGTTCAAAGATATCAACCCGGGGACTGGGAATTCCAATCCCTCTAATTTCACCGTGTTCAACGACACCCTGTACTTCCAGGCTAACGACGGCACCAACGGCACAGAGCTATGGAAGAGCGACGGCACTCAGGGGGGTACAGTCCTGCTCAAAGATATCAACCCGGGGACTGGGAATTCCAATCCCTCTAATTTCACCGTGTTCAACGACACCCTGTACTTCAGGGCTAACGACCCCACCAACGGCACAGAGCTATGGAAGAGCGACGGCACTCAGGCGGGTACAGTCCTGCTCAAAGATATCAACCCGGGGACTGGGAATTCCAATCCCTCTAATTTCACCGTGTTCAACGACACCCTGTACTTCAGGGCTAACGACCCCACCAACGGCACAGAGCTATGGAAGAGCGACGGCACTCAGGCGGGTACAGTCCTGCTCAAAGATATCAACCCGGGGACTGGGAATTCCAATCCCTCTAATTTCACCGTGTTCAACGACACCCTGTACTTCAGGGCTAACGACCCCACCAACGGCACAGAGCTATGGAAGAGCGACGGCACTCAGGCGGGTACAGTCCTGCTCAAAGATATCAACCCGGGGACTGGGAATTCCTCTCCCTCTAATTTCACGGTGGTCAACGACACCCTGTACTTCACGGCTAACGACGGCACCAACGGCACAGAGCTATGGAAGAGCGACGGCACTCAGGCGGGTACAGTCCTGCTCAAAGATATCAACCCGGGGACTGGGAATTCCTCTCCCTCTAATTTCACGGTGGTCAACGACACCCTGTACTTCACGGCTAACGACGGCACCAACGGCACAGAGCTATGGAAGAGCGACGGCACTCAGGCG
>NZ_JARPLC010000279.1:0-1603 GCF_032350395.1 Limnospira sp. PMC 289.06 | reverse complement strand
GATAAAGGCATCTAACCCACCATTATTGGTTTGTCCATCTAGGTCGCCCGAAGTCGAGCCCGCCACATAAATCGACCCATCACTACCCGTGGTCATGGCGCGAGCATGGTCATTCAACCTGGTTCCCAACAGGCGCGTCCAGTCTTGAGTACCATCAGGCTGGAACCTGCTAATAAAGGCATCCCATTCGCCACCACTATTGGTTTGCCCGTCTAGGTCGCCCCCAGTCCAGCCCGCCACATAAATCGACCCATCACTACCGGTGGTCAGGGCACTAGCCTCGTCCCAAGCACTGGTTCCCAACAGGCGCGTCCAATCTTTAGTGCCATCAGGCTGGAACCTGCTGATAAAGGCATCACCCCTACCACTAGGGGTTTGTCCATCTAGGTTGTCCCCAGTCTTGCCTGCCACGTAAATCGAGCCATCACTACCGGTGGTCAGGGCATTAGCCCAGTCCCTACTACGGGTTCCCAATAGGCGCGTCCAGTCTGTAGTGCCATCAGGCTGGAACCTGCTAATAAAGGCATCAGGCACAAAATAAAAACCACCACTATGCATTTGTCCATCTAGGTTGTCAAAAGTCCTTCCCGCCACATAAATCGAGCCATCACTACCGGTGGTCAGGGCATGAGCCGAGTCCCAAAGCCTGGTTCCCAACAGGCGCGTCCAATCTTTAGTGCCATCAGGCTGGAACCTACTGATAAAGGCATCTTCGCTACCACTATGGGTTTGTCCGTCTAGGTCGCCCCGAGTCCTTCCCGCCACATAAATCGAGCCATCACTACCGGTGGTCAGAGCATGAGCCGCGTCACCGTCACTGTTTCCCAACAGGCGCGTCCAGTCTTGAGTGCCATCAGGCTGGAACTTGGTGATAAAGGCATCAGGCCAGCTACTACTATTTGTTTGTCCGTCTAGGTCGCCCCAAGTCGTACCCGCCACATAAATCGAGCCATCACTACCGGTGGTCAGGGCATGAGCATAGCGCGAATCACTGCTTCCCAACAGGCGCGTCCAGTCTTGAGTGCCATCAGGCTGGAACCTGCTGATAAAGGCATCAGCCCTACCACTATTGGTTTGTCCGTCTAGGTCCCCATAAGTATAGCCGGCTACATAAATCGAGCCATCACTACCGGTGGTCAGGGCAGTAGCCGAGTCCTCCTCACTGGTTCCCAAAAGGCGCGTCCACCCGAACTCTGGCGGCGCGGACATCTGTACTGCTACTGGGTCTCCTTCTACCCCACTTAATCCCAGTGGGGGCATGAAATTCTGAGAATCTGATGATTCAAAAATATGGAATATTTCGCTAGTATTGTTCATTAGGATATCCCCTCCAATGGAGCCATGAAGATTTCATACCTGATTGGTATTTACATGGCTCACGACAATTATACTTGGCTCCCCATATAACCTCCCACGGGACTTGTTGAAAAAATGCGATCGCACCCTTTCCCAGAACTCCATCAACCCGCCCCCAATCAACAGTTTAGGCAATCCTAAAAACATTCTAAAAATCTCAGTTTTTCTCTTGACAAATACCGGAGCTTGACCTACCATTAAAGAATGGGAATCCGTGCCGACATATATATGGGTTTATTCAGATAGT
>NZ_JARPLC010000278.1:0-1637 GCF_032350395.1 Limnospira sp. PMC 289.06 | reverse complement strand
TCGACACCGGACATTCCCACACCGGAGATGGAGTAACCTAAACCGACACCGGATTCAGTTATCCCTAAGCCGACACCGGACATTCCGACACCGGAGATGGAGTAACCTAAACCGACACCGGACATTCCCACACCGGAGATGGAGTAACCTAAACCGACACCGGATTCAGTTATCCCTAAGCCGACACCGGACATTCCGACACCGGAGATGGAGTAACCTAAGCCGACACCGGACATACCGACACCGGACATAGAATAGCCTAGGGCGGAACCGGATTCAGTCATTCCCACACCGGACATGGAGTAACCTAGGGCGGAACCGGATTGAGTTACGCCTAAGCCGACACCGGACATTCCGACACACATGGAGTAACCTAGGGCGGAACCGGATTGAGTTACGCCTAAGCCGACACCGGACATTCCGACACCGGACATAGTTTCACCGACACCTGATGCCCACTTACCGACACCAGAGGGGAAAATATAGGAACTGATGCCATGTTGGAAACTGGAAACATGGTGCATGGAACCAAATAGGGAACCAGCGATGCGTTGAGCTTCTGCTTCTTTGGCTAGATTGAAGAGGTCGTCGTAAATGCGATCGCCATAAGATAAGCCAGGGGGTGATAGTTGGGCAAAAGTTTGACCTTTGAGTTCATCACCCCAAGATACTGTAATGAATTGGTCATCAATCCACTCAGAGGGATAAATGGGGGGAATCCGAACCGCCTGGGAACGGGCCATAGCTAACCAGCGACCATCAGCGCAACGGTAGCCAATTTCGATCACATAATCGCGATCGCTTACAGGAATTGGTAAATACCATTCCCGCGCCATTTCATCGCAAGGGTATTCCTGAACGCTGTGGGGACTCTGATTGCTGAGATTTATACCTGTTACGTCATAAATCCGTAAAGCCAGTTGTTGCCCACCTAATCGCCGGAATTGTTCTTTTTGTTGACTGGAGATATCCCAGTAAGCATAAGCCCATTCCGGGTCTCTTGCCATCATAACTACGCGACTTTCACTATATCCGCTGCCAAGTTCCACTAGATTTTCATCAACTGAGGACAGGAAATCATCTGTTTGTTCTTCCTGGCCTAATGTAAACTTTGCTACTTCCACTTCTGCTTTTGCCTCCAAAGTACGGGATTGACTAGGGGATGAAAATCTTTGACGTTCAATATCTTGAATGGCAGCTAAAAGCTGGGCTTTACGCATTCGGCTATAGCGAGAAATACTGTACTCGCTGGCGACTTTGCGTAATTGTCGCAATGTCATTTCTTCCAAGGGGGGTCTTTCTTTGGCCATAGGTTGGTGATCTCCATGTGTTCAGACAGCAGGCTGTTGGCTCTGTAGATTTTCTTTGGGATCGTGGGGATCGCTCTCGTTAATCAACATATTGCAGAAAATATCCAGAGGGGTCAAGGGGTAATCCCAAAAATTATAAGTAAATATACTGTTTTATAAGGTTTTTGGGATCATTGTGTCATAGTTTCATGATATATCATGGAATTGGGGATCGTCTGCATCCCCAAAAAAATCCCCGGCGTGGGCCTGGGGTTGTAGGTAGATTCGTGAAGTACCCCACCCTGCCGCCCTAGAGGATGGGGCTTCCTGATTCAACGGGAACTGCAT
>NZ_JARPLC010000277.1:0-1663 GCF_032350395.1 Limnospira sp. PMC 289.06 | reverse complement strand
TTCCCTGCCTTATCTGTATATTTCTATACAAATGTTGGGACATATAAACAGTTATAGGGATGGTCAGGAGTGCATCCTTGTATTCAGCCGAGGGGCTGAAGTCCCTACCAGACGGTTATTTCAGCATTGCAGCCTATTTACGTCTGAACGTCTCGCACCTATCAATTATTCATTATCATCTTAATTAGTCCGATGCCCAGATATTTAAATGGGCAATAGCCAGATTTTTCCCGGTTAAATATTAGGGGTCGAGATAGACCTCACGGTCTACCCCTCCCATTCAGAACCGTACTTGAGACTTTCACCTCATACGGCTCCTAGTTTGACCGTCTCCTTGTTAAGAGTACAGCAACATCTCTTCATCAAGAGCTGTTTTATCATCGTGACAATGGCGATGTAATAATTGAAGATTCTTGTATTCATCCTTTCCGCCTTGGCTTCTAGGTACAATGTGGTCTACTTCAATTAAATCTGATGGGGTAAAGAATTGCCCGCACCAGGTACATCTACCTTTTGGTTTTTTGAGTAGTTTTGCTACCCTAATTGGCGTGTCGATTGCTTGTCCTTTCCTGGTTGCCCAGTAAGTCCAGTTTCCGTCGTATGGTGTTGCGTCGGGGAGTATTAGGGTATGTCTGATAATTGGAGTCCAATTGTGATTGAACAGATGTAACCCATCTTTGGTTTGGAACAGCCAATTTTCGTGTCTTTCTTTCCCATTGCTAAGTTTAATTGTTCCATGTCTGAAATAATTACTTAGCTTTTCGTGACTTGCCTTTCCGCATCTTGATACTGTCCATGCCCGTAACATTTGCCAGATTATGAAGTCTAGCTTATTGAAGGTCTCTGTTGAGACTACTGCTGAGTAATAGTTTGCCCATCCTCTTATAATTGGGTTTAGTCTACTTATCAGGGCTGATTGGGGTGCTGTCTTATGTTGTTTAATTACACCCTTAATCACTTCAGTGTGGGCTTTGACTGCTTTTTGGCTGGGTTTGATATGGGTTTTGTGACCGATTAATCGTCTTGCCATTCCCCCCGTTTTCCCAGATTTATATTTTCCTATCGGATATTGCCTGATATTGAATCCTAGAAATTCAAACCCAGGTTCTTCGGTCTTGCCACCATACTCAATAGTTTTGAGTGTATGACAGATTCGAGTCTTTTCAGGTTTTATTTCTAGTCCTACAGGTTTTAGCCATTCAGAAATAGCAGTTTGGCACTGTTCAATGATTCCTAGGTCTTTGGAGATGACCACAAAATCATCGGCATATCTTATAAGGTTCACCTGGGTGGCTGTGCCTTTATTTGGATACATTCCTTTAACTAGCCTTTCCATTCCCAACAGTGCGATGTTGGCGAGTATTGGACTTATTACCCCTCCTTGAGGTGTCCCTGCTTCTGTATCCTCAAATACACCTTTATCTAGCACTCCCGCTTTGAGCCATTGTTTCAGGTCTCTTTTTAGGCGGCTTGGACAATGAATTTTGGACAGTAGGTATTCATGGTTCACGGTAAGAGCATTTTGCTATATCCGCGTCAAGAACATAGTACTGTCCTTGATTTATGGCAGTATAAATTCTGCTAATTGCGTCATGGGCTGACCGTCCTGGACGGAACCCATAGCTTGTGCCTTCAAATCTCGATTCCCATTCAGGTTCGAGAG
>NZ_JARPLC010000276.1:0-1713 GCF_032350395.1 Limnospira sp. PMC 289.06 | reverse complement strand
GGACAACGCTTCGATGTCCTCAAATCCGGGAAGAGGCAGGGCAGGGTGAGCTATATGGCCCCATGGTGTCATCAACAACTCTTAGCCCCCGATCGCTTTGAGGGTTGTTGTAATCGGACAGTGTTTGAGTTGTGGTTGGAGTTCATCTTAATTCCAACACTGAAGCCAGGTCAGACTCTAGTGCTAGACAATGCAACGTTTCATAAAGGGGGACGGATTCCTGAGCTAGTGGAGGCGGCTCAATGCCGTTTGCTCTATCTACCACCTTATTCGCCAGACCTCAACAAGATAGAGAAATGTTGGTCGTGGTTGAAAGCCCGCATTCGCCATTGCACGTGAGCAGTTTGATTCTCTCGATGATGCCATGGATTCCGTTCTCAAGGCTGCGTCCTAACCACCTTGACTAATGCTATAAATTAGGTCCAAATCAACACATTATGTTAGTGGTTGACCAAGCCGGATGGCATATCAGTAAGAATCTGAAAGTACCCGAAGGACTGCATTTAATGTTTCTACCGTCCCATTCCCCGGAACTGCAACCGGCGGAAAGACTGTGGCCTCTGGTAGATGAACCCATTGCCAATCGCTCATTTGAGAATCTTGAGCAGCTAGAGGAACTCTTGTGTGCTCGCTGCCGAAGTTTGTGGAAACAGCGCGAATTAATTAGAGGCTTGACGAGTTTTCATTGGTGGCCTCAAATCGAGACTTTACTATAATTGATTATCCGGACTTGATATCATGGATGGTTGGCAGTGGTCTCGTTTGCGGTGTCAGGTTACACCTCGGAGCCTTCCGTTCCCCGCTTCAATCTGACGGGTTATGATTCCTGAAACTGGGGGTGGCTATCGGCGTTACCCTCTGCTCCCTGATTTTCAGTTCGCTTATGACCTTGGGTTCCCTGTCTTATTTGGATTTTCTCCAAACGTCGGGACATATAAACAGTTATGGGGATGGTCAGGAGTACGCTCCTTATATCCAGATTCGGGGCTGGGATCCCCTCCAGGTAGTTATTTAAGGCATCTCAGCCCTATTTCATACCTGAACATCTCGCACTCATAAATTGAACATAGTAGCCGTCTGCACGACGAATAAGCCTAACCCGTTTGATTTGTTCAACCTGGTAGAAATGTAAATCCCATGTTCCTTTGAGTTTAAGCTGACATATCCCTTTTTTGTCGGTAAAGGTTATTCGCTTGCGAGTCTCTGATAACTTCCACCCAGAAGTCTTGTATTCAACAGAACGGCAGTTCTTTTTGAACTTTGGATAGCCTTTCTTCCAGGGAATGGCTTTCCGGCAGTTCTCGTAGAACCGCGAAATTGCCGAATAGGCTCTTTCAATGGACGCTTGACAGGCGCTGGAGTTTAAGTCGCGAGCAAAAGGAAATTCATCTCGAGCGTGTTTTGCGCTAGGCGATACAAATCCTTCTGCCCAATTCCCGAATTATCCATCCAGAAACGGACGGCTTTATTGCGGATGAACTGAGCCGTTCGGATGGCCTCATCAATGGCACTGTATTGAGTTGACTTGCCTTTAGCTTTAAACTCCAGTACAATCATTTACGTCAGATAGTTATTAGGGGTCGAGATAGACCTCACGGTCTACCCCTCCCATTCAGAACCGGACTTGAGACTTTCACCTCATCCGGCTCCTAGTCTGATTGTGTTATGGTCGAAAGAGAAGTCACCTTCCCCAACTCCAATTCCAAACCGTGC
>NZ_JARPLC010000275.1:0-1728 GCF_032350395.1 Limnospira sp. PMC 289.06 | reverse complement strand
GAGCCTGTAGCTTTGGTTGCACCTCAAATCGGCTAATTTATAGCTTCGATTAAATCAAGCGCCTCCCAGTCGGGGGGCGCTTTTTCGTGCTTAAATTTACTGACCCACATTCAAGACATCTTCATAAATTTGCGCCACGGTCACAGTTAGCCCCACAGATTCCCAGGTTAACTCATTGTCTTTTCCTAAGATTTGAACTGTCCAACTCCCCGGAGTCTCTTGACGATAGACTTCCACTTGCATAACATCTTGAGAGACTAAAACATATTCCTTCAAAGTTTCTAAGGTTTGGTAGTTCATTAATTTTTCTCGTCGGTCAGTGCTTTCGGTACTTTCTGACAGCACTTCAATAATTAAGTTAGGTTGTGTTTTGAAGTATCGGTGATTATCTTCGGGGTTACAAGTCACGAGTAAGTCGGGGTAATAAAAAATATCGTCTTGAACTTTGACTTTCATATCAGACATGAATACCCGACAGGAACTCCCCCGCAGATGAGAACGTAATAAGGCATAAAGATTACCGGCAATGAGATTGTGTTCTTCACTAGCACCCGCCATAGCAAACACATAACCGCCCATATACTCATGGCGAATGGTGCTTTCGGCTTCAGCGATGATATAGTCTTCAACGGTAAACAGGGGTAAAGGCGATCGCATTTTAGGGATTCTCCTAGTTTTTCTATTTCAACTATTCTAACTTAGCTTAAATTTAAGATACTGTTGCCAAATCGGATGCAGTTGAAACATTCCTCGCTCTCCCTCTGATATTTTTTCTAGCAACCCCCGTCTAACTAAAGATTGGATGGCTGACCATAATTCGGATTGGGATAATTCAGGATTAGTCGGTTTTTGAGAAAGGGCGATCGCTTCCCGATCTCGGAAACCGGAAATAACCCGTTGTTCTAAGTCTGATAATCGTTCTAACTGAGATTCTAAAATTGGTTCTAAGTCACCTAAAAAGATATCCTCGCTGTAGCTTAAAAATAGGGAAACGCTACCATCAAATAGTTCGACTATGGTTGAGGCGATGATATTTAACCAGGTAGGATGTCCTTGATAGAGGTTGATTAATTCCGGCCATTTGTCGGAGTCGGTTAATTGGTGCGATCGCAAAATTTTCTCAGCATCGGCTGATAATCCTTTTAGGTGTAACGTGCGGGTGGAGTGTTTTTCGGCTTCTAAGGTAGCAATTGCTCTAGGTTTTTCCCAACTGATGAGAATCACGCAACTTTGATGATGGTTTTTGGCAATTTGCCGAAAAAATGTCCGGTATTCTTTATAGTCTGTCAAGTATTCCCCCGCTAATTCACCGCTTTTAAAAAGATTGTGTAGGTCATCCAATATGACTAAACAACGGGAGTGACGCAAATAATCAATTATTGTGGGCAATGAAGGCTGTTGGGACTGGGCAAAAAATTGTTGAAGTTGGTTTTTTAAGGAGGACAGAGTAGGGCGATCGCTCAAACTTCGCCACATCATATAGTCAAATTCAGTTTTTATTTGTTCTATGAGTTGGCGTGTTAATAGGCTTTTGCCAATGCCACTTAATCCATAGATGGTAATTAGGCGGGTATGGTCTTGTAATATCCACTGTTTTAGGGTAGTTAGTTCGGAAGTACGGCTATAAAATTCAGTCAGGTCTGGTGCGTCGGTTAAGTCGATAATCGGTGAAGAATCTTGAGGTGTGGGAGAATGAGAAGAAGAGAGATCGGAGGGCGATCGGTGTTG
>NZ_JARPLC010000274.1:0-1737 GCF_032350395.1 Limnospira sp. PMC 289.06 | reverse complement strand
TTGGGTTTCACTGCGTTTCACCCAACCTACAAAGTTGAGTTTCACGGTCGTTTCACACCACCATTAGTTGAGTAGGTTGGGTGGAGGTAACGAAACCCAACGCCACCATTTCTAACCTTCTGTTGGGTTTCACTGCGTTTCACCCAACCTACAAAGTTTAGTCGTAGTGATGATTGGTTGATGTAATTATTCTCATTTTTTGCCCCCTTCACATCTGTACAATCGCCAACCTCATAAAAAGACTAGCACTGTGATATACTTTTATCACTATGTCAGCACATTCTCTGATCGGCAGTTTTGGGTTTGCTCAAGTCTGAACTATAATGCGATTTCAGTTATCTTCCCAAAAATTATCTACTCAAGCCTTACAATGGCGCTATTTTAGCTTGTCTTGTGTCTCTTCTCCCCTTGTCGGTGCTTATTTATTAGGACATACTTCTGCTAGTTTTGGGTGGAAATGCCTGATTTTATCAGCGACGGGTATTCCTTGTCCTACCTGTGGGATGACTCGCGCTTTTGTAGAAATTGCTAGGGGGAACCTCAGAGAATCTCTCTCCTATCATGGATTGGGAATCTGCGTTTTTGTGGGTTTTTTATTGATGACTATTCATTTATGTATTGAAATTTTAACCCGTCGTTATTTGTCTAGTTCCTTGCATGATTGGTTATTCAACCATAAGATGGGGTTGGTAGGATGGTTTCTGATCGTCTTATTGGGTTATCATGGAATTCGTTTGGCTGTTTTCCTCACAACCGGGTAACTCACCCTAAACCTGGCTTTCATATAACCTGGGTAATATCACAAATAATTACTGAATGTA
This sequence comes from Limnospira sp. PMC 289.06, assembly GCF_032350395.1. Taxonomy (NCBI): domain Bacteria; kingdom Bacillati; phylum Cyanobacteriota; class Cyanophyceae; order Oscillatoriales; family Sirenicapillariaceae; genus Limnospira; species Limnospira sp. PMC 289.06. The sequence continues at coordinate 916 of NZ_JARPLC010000274.1, read as the reverse complement.
AACAAAAATTAAACAAATATAAATTAATTCTATAATTTTCCTGATATCCTCCCAATTGGGGCTAGTCTAAAAGAAAACTAGCTAGGGGTCAAGACAGATGTCAGAACCTACATTACAGGAAGCCAATAGTAAGAAAATTGCTGCTGGAGTTTTGGGGATTCTTTTGGGTGGATTGGGGATTCACAAGTTCGTTTTAGGATATAGTACAGAGGGGTTAATTATGCTGTTGTCAACCCTATTCACTTGTGGAGTAGCAGCAGTAGTTGTAGGGGTTATTGGTTTGATAGAAGGAATCATTTATTTGACTAAAAGTGATGAAGAGTTTTTGCAGACTTATATGCTCAATAAAAAAGGATGGTTTTAACCCCTAATAATGGTCAAATTAAAACATCAGTATAATATGATTATTACTGTTTTTTCCTGGTTATATTTCAGGAACTTTATCAAAAATGTTGATTAAGAGAAAGACGATTTTATTAACTGGATTGACAGGAATCAGCCTCCTGTACTTTATAACTTTTTCCAGTTTTTCGTTTCCGGTATGGATGCGCGGTAATCTTGCCTTAATTCCCTTACAGGTGTTGGCTATTTTATACGTTATATACTGGAATAATCGACACTAAAATTGGGGACGGGTAAAATCAGGATACCTAAAAAGCAATATCAGGGATGATGGGTAAAGGTTTGGGAAAAGAAGCAATACGGGCTGCTCCCCAGGGCGATCGCATTTCCCCCGTAGTATTAAATCTTTCCCCCCTACCCGCCTCTTTCAGGTAGTCAGTTTGTTGGGTTTCACGCTCGTTTCACACCACCATTAGTTGAGTTGGTTGGGTGGAGGTAACGAAACCCAACGCCACCATCTCTAACCTTCTGTTGGGTTTCACGCTCGTTTCACCCAACCTACAAAGTTGGGTTT
>NZ_JARPLC010000273.1:0-1737 GCF_032350395.1 Limnospira sp. PMC 289.06 | reverse complement strand
TGACAGAATTATTTTCCTGTGCTAGGACTAGATTGTGAGTAACATTTGAGTAACTCGATAGGATATAGGGGTTGAGTAATAACCCGCTATCGCTGTCAGGATAAGGGTTTCAAGGCAATGCAGGCGAAAGGAGAGTTTCCAGGGAGGCGATCGCAGTTGTGAAAGTTTGCCTTAAAATAAATACTTATCCCATTACCGTTAGACTCCGGCAATGAAACCAACCCTGACTCGCACCCCTCTATATGACCTATCCGTTGAACTCAAAGGCCGGATGGTTCCATTTTCAGGCTGGGAAATGGCGGTTCAGTATTCCGGTATTACCCAAGAACATCAAGCAGTGCGATCGCAAGTGGGACTATTTGACATCTCCCACATGGGCAAATTTTCCCTCCAAGGTGAACAGCTAATCAATGCCCTCGAACCCCTATTTCCCTCTAGTCTCAGTCGTCTACAACCCGGTCAAGCCCAATATACAGTCCTATTAAATAGCAGTGGCGGCATATTGGATGATGTCATTTTTTACTACCAAGGCTTAGACCCAGCCACAGGAAACCAGCGGGGAATGATGATTGTTAATGCAGCCACCAAGTCCAGAGATAAGGCTTGGGTTGTCGCCCATTTGGAAGGAACCGGAGTCGCCCTAGAAGACCTATCTCGCAGCCAGGTATTAATTGCAGTCCAGGGACCTCAAGCGGAAGCCGTCCTTGGACCCCTAGTAGAAGCCGACTTATCAGCAGTTGCCAATTTTGGACATATAGAAACCACCCTATTAGGAAAACCTGCATTTATCGCCCGCACCGGATACACCGGAGAGGATGGGTTTGAGGTAATGGTAAATCCCCACACCGGAGTAAATTTATTTCGACACTTAATAGAAGTGGGGGCAACTCCCTGTGGTTTGGGCGCTAGAGATACCCTGCGTTTAGAAGCGGCAATGGCTTTGTATGGGCAAGATATTGATACCCATACCACCCCTTTAGAGGCCGGTTTAGGCTGGTTAATCCATTGGGATGAGAAGGGAGACTTTATCGGCCGTGAGTCCCTAGAATCGCAAAAATCAGGGGGTTTATCGAGGCGGTTAGTGGGGTTAGAAATGCAGGGGCGATATATTGCCCGCCACGGTTATCCTGTGAAGGCTGGCGGCGAGGTTGTGGGAGAAATTACCAGCGGCACAATGTCCCCTACCCTGGAAAAGGCGATCGCCTTAGCCTATGTTCCGGTAGAATTAGCCAAAATCGGCCGCCAAGTAGAAGTAGAAATCCGTAATAAAATCTACCCGGCAACAGTGGTTAAACGTCCCTTCTATCGTTCCCCACATCGGTAGTTAACAGTTCATAGAGTGGCGATCGCTCCCAGCCTGTTGCCATGACCGGATCAGGACGTTGATGGCAATGCGGTGACGGTTACTTTCTAAAGGCTCTCCATCATCAAAAATCAAATCTGTCGGCGGCATGGAGGGTTCCCAGTCCGTTTCCGTAGCAGTTTCGGGGCTAGTATTGGCAGTGAGTTACTGACATTTTCCGTTCCCCCCTCTCTCGTATTTCCGAGTTGCTCACGATTATATCCCCAGCCACCCATAGCCGCCTGGGACTACAGCCATGATAAGCCCTACTGATAGCAGCCATGAGAATAAGTGTGGCTCAACCCCTTTACAAACCTTAACCGAGTGTGTCATATTATGAACACGGTAGAAAAACAACTGCCGGATAAGTACCTCGAAAATTCAATACAGCAATC
>NZ_JARPLC010000272.1:0-1784 GCF_032350395.1 Limnospira sp. PMC 289.06 | reverse complement strand
ATTGACTACTCCCCGCGCTAAAGCGACGGGGATTCCCCGGAGGGATTACAGCACTTCTGAGCTAGGATTGACCCACCCGGTAGAGCCCAAATTCTCAGACGCTTAGGCGAAGTCAAAACGCCTCTTGCGGGGGTGCATTGCATCCCCGTTACTTTTGCCTTGCGGCCAATGTTCCACGCCCCGTTAGCGTCAGCGTTGACTTCAACGCCAGCACCACAGCGATAAGTTCCGCGCCGAATGCGTTGTCCTGAAGCCTTCCAACCCTCGGGTTTTTCACCGTAGACGGGGATGGCATCAAGGTCTAGCGCTGACGCTAACGGGGCGTATAACTTTCCTCCTGCTCAATGAACAAAATACCGTGAGCCTCACAAAGCCGAGCCATTCTGCTCTTCAGCTTAGCTGTCGGGATCTGCACGAACTTTTGGTTGGCCTTGTGACCCATATTGGCCCCACTTTTCTGCCCCTGATTCCAGCCGAAGACAATGGTAGCAATGCCATGCTTCAGGCAATGATTGATGACTAACCTAGCGGCTTTGTTGACGGCATCGCGCATCTGGCGATTACGCTTGCCAGTGAGTTTGTCTAGTAGCCTGCACCAGAAGGCTTGTGCTTTCCCCTCCTTAATCGTGGCAACCCGCTTGTTGTAGCCCTGGTTGAGCGCCTTCAGGTGCTTACCATCGACGATAAAGCTATGACCCTCGCTATCAACGCAGGTCAGCCAGTTGTTGATGCCATGGTCAATGGCCAGCGATTTTTCAGTGTCTAAGGCGACTGGCTCAACGGGCTTACCAGTACAAATCCAAACCGCATCAAAATAGCCAGCCCTTGGCACAATCTGAAGCTCTCTAACCTTAGTCCAGTCTAGGTTACTCGGGAAGGGCAGAAAAATCTCAGGCAGGTCAAACCAAACTTTACAAGACCTGCCCATCGGCACCCTGACTTGACCATTGACTAGCTTGAGCCACCGCTGAGGGTAGCTGAGCTCGAACAAGCCGCCAGAGCGGCGATAGTTGGGTGGCTTGGGTTTCTCAGCCAATCCGCCGCTACGCCACAGCTTGAGCAGTTCTCGGTAGCCATTAAAGGCTTCACCCACACTGATGCAGGTCTGCTGAGCAGCACTGGTATAGAGTGCCTTCATGTGAGCGTTGTGCTTCATCTGACTGGAGAGCCATTGTCCATTGGAGAACTTTCCCGCTTTGAAATACAACTGTCTAGCCAGATAGACTGTGCAGTTGTAGAGGTTATTGGAAGCGGTGCAAAGAAACTCCAACGCCGCCCTTAAGGGAGGGTCGTTGGGAAGTTGGTTTACTTGTGCTACAAAGGTTTTAGCCATAAAATCATCATACTATATTTGATTTTGTAGACACATAGGCAGTCTTCGACAATGAGGAATAAGTCTATCAACTATCGCCACGGCAACCACTCGGTAGGGCTTGCCCATGTTCACTTGGTCTGGATTCCAAAGCGGCGGAAGAAGGTTTTGGTTAGCAACGTTAAGCTTAGACTTGCCGCAATACTCAACGAGGTAGCCCGGGAAAATGAGTGGCGGCTCAAAGCATTGGAGATAGCCCCTGACCACGTTCACGTCTTGGTAGAGCATGGGTCGCAGGTCGCCATTCATCAGATAGTCAAGGCCATGAAGGGGCGTTCTTCCAGGCTGCTCAGGCAGGAGTTCCCCCACCTGTGCAAGCTGCCCTCTCTGTGGACTAGAGCGTATTTCTATGATACGACAGGAAAAGTGAGTACAGCTAGAATCATGGCCTACATCAACGACCCTCACCATA
>NZ_JARPLC010000271.1:0-1804 GCF_032350395.1 Limnospira sp. PMC 289.06 | reverse complement strand
GTAGATGTTCTCTGGGCTAAATTAACTTGTCTAACGCCATTCCTACCTATACTGCTACGGGTTTGACGGCTAGACAAGCTACGAGTACTCCTTAGCATTCTTGCACTTCTGGCAACCATTACAAAGTCCCTCTTAGTGGGTTATCGCCGTCAATCAATTCGGTTTCTATCTTGATATCAGGAAAGTCTTTTTTCAATAATTCTTGTACTTTCTTGGTTTCCTGTTCTCTGATATCGTCTTGTTTTTTCATTGAATCATATAACCGCGTTAAATCGGCTAATATGTCTTTGGCTGGGTCATTACTGTTCACCTGTAAAGTACCTTGAGCACGTAAGCAAATATTTCTTTAATTTGATTTAATGTTGTTTGTCATGTTTCTTTCGCATCCTTCTGGTTGGTAATCTTAACCTGGCTTTTATTGGGTTCTAGTAGTTCCTCAAAATTATCAGCTTCTGGAGTAAAGGCTGTTTTAATTTTTGCGTATTTTTTCTCATTAGCAAATTCTAAATAATCAATTATTTTAGATACTTCACTACCAGCTTTAAAGGCTGCCGCGTGAGCCAAACCTGCTTCATATAACGCCGTTAAAACAGCGTTTTCTGTAACCTGATGAGAGATAGAAATTTCCATTACCATACCAAATATTTCAGCAATTGATTCAGCTAAGTTAGGTAATTTTATTTCGGCTTTTTCTTCTGCTTTTGTCATTAGATTGACATCATCAATCTCTACTTTAACTTCAAATTCACCCCATCTTTCATCATCGATGTCAAATCTGTACATTAGCCATTCTGGTAATGTGTTTATTCGTTGAATTATGTTCTCTGGATTATTAGCATTAACCGTTATTTTTTCAGGCATTTCAGCCGGAAAGGATTCAGGGTCTAGCAACTCGTAAATCCTTCTAATCATTCCGCAACAACATTCTTCGTTCATATCTGGTATTGTTATCGTTCGTATATTTTCAGGTTCTTTTTTATTTTCAGGTTCTCCTCCTCCGATGCCTGGCGGGATATCTTTTGTGCTCGCGGAAAAGTTGGGAATTACATAATCAAATTCTGTGCATTCCATCCACGAATCACAAAATGCACCTACACTTTCATACATTAAATCAGGGTCGCCGTATGCCCACTCAGACTCCCACCGTCCTTGCCTATAAAAAACCTCTCACTTCCTGTTGGTTGAGGAGTTTCCCCCCACCTCGGATTCCCACCCATGTGACTAACAAAAGTGATGCTACTTCTACTTGGTGGAGGATTACAGCATCCCCCGCTACCCATTTGTCTGTCGAACTCTTCAACGCTGTACTTTTCATCAGCTTTTATGGTACAACCGATATTGCCATTTCCGCCATTTCCATTGTCTGAATCATCATCTGAATCATCATCTGAACTATCGCCTGGTCGCCTTCCTTTATCATCATCAATTTTGTCACCTGAATTAGGACCCCCAAAACTTCTCCCGCTACCACCACCGCCACTTCTGCCGCCGCGTGGTTTTTTACCTCCCTTTGGTTCATCTCTCTTTGGTGGTTCCTCGTCTACTCGCCGCGCATCATCTTCCCTTTTCCACCTACCATGGTCTTCTGGGTTAATTCCACGCGGCACTCTGGTGATTGGGTCCCAAGGATTTACTAATCCGGGAACACCTCCTCTATCTCTTTCCCTTGCATACGGTAAACCCCTACCAAAGTCCATTGTTGAAGATGTTTGGTCGCCTAAATCTCCTGCTAAACCTGAACTTACTCCTCCTGACCTACCAATATTCCTGGGTGTGCTTGACCTAATAGTATCTTTAATTTTTA
>NZ_JARPLC010000270.1:0-1820 GCF_032350395.1 Limnospira sp. PMC 289.06 | reverse complement strand
CACGCACGGTTCTGAATGGGAGGGGATGGAGGCGACTCCATTCTCGACCCCTAATCCCATATCCTGAGCTTTGTCAAAAATAGTCCCTTTCGGCAACATCAAGAAAGTCACCTGAGAAAGTTATCGTTATCTGAACACTTGAACTTGGTGGACTTTGGTAATTTGATTGACTATTTGCGATCGCGGATTCTTCTATAGATAGGTATTGCTTGCTATATGTCTGCTGCTATTACATCCCCATTATCTCCCGAAAACTGGCCGTTTGGTTTAGAAAATCTACCCGAATCAGCTTATTTAGTCGGGGGTGCGGTGCGGGATGCCTTATTGAGTCGCGCTGTGGGTGATTTAGATTTAGATTTTGTGGTGTTGTCGGAAGCAGTAAACACAGCCAAAACCATCGCCTCCCATTATCAAGCCGGATTTGTGTTGTTAGATGCGGAGCGACAAATTGCTAGGGTAGTATTCCCAGGGGTAACAGTAGATTTTGCTCAAGCTGAGGGAGGAAGTTTAGAGGTAGATCTAGGGCGGCGGGATTTTACAATTAATACGATCGCCTATCATCCCATAACCAAAACTTTTTTCGACCCCTATCAGGGACAACAAGACTTAAAACAGGGTCTGATGCGGATGATCAGTCGGGAAAATTTAGCTGATGATCCCCTGCGGTTGCTGCGGGGATATCGACAGGCGGCGCAGTTAGGCTTTGTGATTGAACCGGAAACTAAACAGACGATCGCCGATTTAGCCAGTTTATTACCACGGGTAGCAGCAGAACGTATCCGCACTGAGTTAGGATATTTACTCAATACCCCCTTGGGAGTGCCGAAATTAATTGAAGCCTGGAAAATCGGTCTGATCTCCCCCTGGTTTAGCAGTTTGGGAGATAGATGCGATCGCCTCAAAAATCTTGATCACGTCGCCGCCGCCGTCTCACAAACCTATCCACCATTAGCCAAACCCTTGAGCGAGTCGGTGCGGGAAACCATTAAAATGTCCCAACTCGCGATCGCCAAATTAGCCACCATGACCAGCGAGGATCGGGACCAAGCCGAAGCCGAGTTAATTACCCTCAAATATAGCCGAGTTGAGATCCGGGGAGTTCTGGCTTTACTGGGAACCTTTCAGCAACTACAACCCACCCCCATAGCCGATCTATCCATACGCCAACAATATTTTCTATTTGCTAATGTGGGGGAATTTTTCCCCGCCTTAGTAGTCCTGTCCATAGCCGCCGGAGCATCACTACAGGAGTTTACTACCCTAATTAACCATTATCTGAATCCCGATGATGCGATCGCTCACCCCCAACCCGTCATTAGCGGGAAACTCTTAATGGCAAAATTGGGACTCTCTCCCAGTCCCTTATTAGGGGATCTACTCCAAGAGATACAAATTGCTAAGGCTGAGGGTCAAATATCCACCCGTGAAGATGCCATAGCGATCGCATCCCAGAAAATGCTTGAATTAAACCTATAATAAGCGCGATCGCATTGATGATTTTATCCCCAGCCATCGCCCATTGCCCATTGCCTTCCCAGAAATCAATCAACGGGGCAGCATTAATTATTAATTGTTAATTGTTAATTGTTAATTGTTAATTATTTACAAATCAATCAACGGGGCAGCATCAATTATTAATTGTTAATCTTTAATTATTTATCCATCAATTAACGGCGCAGCATTAATTATTAATTGTTAATTATTAATTGTTAATTATTAATTGTTAATTATTTAGAACGGGACTGACGGGGCTCGAACCCGTTTTATAGCCTATAACCCCTATTCTACCGCCATTATAATGCGCTCGAAAGCGATCGCAC
>NZ_JARPLC010000269.1:0-1915 GCF_032350395.1 Limnospira sp. PMC 289.06 | reverse complement strand
GTCCCTTGACACCAATCTGGACTTCTACAATTCCAAGACAACGGTAAACGCTTCTGTTTAACTCAACTCGACCAGGGTGATGATTAATCAAGGTTCATTATCTGCTTTTGAGTTACCAGCCCCAAGTTTTGATTAAACTAGAGATTCGGCGGCGGCACGAATTTCGCTGCGAACTTCGTAGAATGAAGTAGTCGGGGCTTTGGCGAATAGGGGTGTCATTTGATCTAGCAAAGCCTGATATGCTTCACTTTGATTGGCTTCCATGTCTTGGATATTTTCCCAGAAGATAATGGCAATACCACGATCAGTTCCCGGTTCCTGTAGCAAATAAGACCCTTTGAACCCGGTACTGTAGGTTGAAACTGCTTGTTCAAACAGTTCTCGGGCTTCTTCAAATTTACCAGGCTTAAACTCCCCGATCGCAATATAGGCGTGTTTGTGTTTCAGAAAATCAAAAAATTCGGACATAACTAACCACCGGTTATGAGTTGAGAACATTGGACTCCTGGTGCTAGACCAACCGATACATTTTGGCTAACCAACATTCACAAATGCCAGATGCTGAGGTACTTTACGCGCTCTATAGGAAACAAGTCTTGACACCCCCTCTTTTCCGCCACACGGAGAGGAACTGAGCCCAAAACCCATATTAACCCATATAGGTCAATTTTTATCAATTATTCGCTGTTAATTTCCCCTTAATTATCTATACAGCCTTTACCCAAAACACAAAGTACAGTATAATGTATGGGTAGAGTCGAGAATGGAGTCGCCCCCATCCCCTCCCTTTCCCAACTGTACTTGAGACTTTCGCCTCATACGGCTCCTGATGTGGTTGCCCAATTGTTATTGGTATAGTGTTGATTTCACCGCTTGGTCCTTCTTCGTTCAGAGCTATATGCACCACGTAGTCTTTCAACTCGCTCTCGCCGTAAAACTCCTACTTATTGCCGGATTTACATCTACACCGTGGCACGTCTGGTAGGGGTCGAGAATGGAGTCGCCTCCATCCCCTCCCATTCAAAGGGTGCATCTCAGTTAGGAAATGAGTAATTGTACTTAGTGCAACCTTCACCCACAGCCCTACATAATGAGCGAAGCACCACTCACCCTCCCTCTACTCATGGATTCTCAGAAACCAGCTCAACTCCAGCAACACCTTGACGCGATTGCGGCCATTCTCTACAGCGAAGCTAACCCTGCTGAACTCACCGCCCTTGAAGCCATTGAGAAGAGTGTTCGTGCTCTTACTCAAGAACACGTCTTGCCTCAACTAGGAGTTTTTTTATCGACCAGGCAACAGACCGCCACAGTGGAAAACAACTCACCCTGACCAGTATCCTCGGTAAACTCACCCTCACTACCGCTCAAGGTCAACAACTGCAAGTGAAGCCAGGGACTCGTTGGAGTCCATACTTTGAGAAGTGTTGCTTGCTCGTTAGTGCTAATAACGCTTACCAACGAGCCGAAGAGGATATCACGATACTGACCGGGATGAGCATCTCCCACAGTACGCTCCAACGCCTTGTACAGCGAGAGGACTGGTGTGAGGTGGAGATATAGCACAAAACATAACATTTAGGACGTATAATGGCAAGGATATCTACAGAAGACCCAAAAGGCCAGCCCCCTACAGTTACGACCTTAGACAAAAAGTTATCAATGCAATTGAACTATACGGTATGTCCAAAACCAAAGCCAGTCAATTTTTCCATCTCAGCCGGAACACTATCAATCTCTGGCTGCAAAGAAAAGAACACACCGGAGACTTCCTCCCTAAACCTAATCGCCCACCTGGTCATAACCACCAAATTACCGACTGGCACAAATTCAAGGCTTTTGCCCAAGAGCATGGCGATCAAACCTCCGCTCAAATGGCTCAACTTTGGGATGACGACATCTCTCCTGGCACCAT
>NZ_JARPLC010000268.1:0-1932 GCF_032350395.1 Limnospira sp. PMC 289.06 | reverse complement strand
GATGTACGGTTTTGAATGGGAGGGGTAGACCGTGAGGTCTATCTCGACCCCTAATATCTTCTAAGCCATGGTAACCCCCGTTGACTCTTAGGGTAATTTCTTCCACGGTTGCGCCGCGATCGCACAATTCATTCATGCGGTTATTTTGCCACCAAAATCCGGCACTGGTAAACGGATAATGCTCCGCCACATAATCGCAACCTTCCATAATTTTGGCATCGCCCAGCGCATCGCAGAAGGCTTTATAATTGTTTCGTCCGGTTAGCTGAAGCGCCCCCGAACCTTTGTATTTGGGGTCGTCACCAGAACAAGTATTTCCCAAATCGCTGCGCCCTTCCAAATAAGACCCATCACTGAGTTCTTTTAACAACTTCAATCCCCCGGATTCGTGGGCAATTTGACTGATAAAATGACAGATTCTAGGGGGGGGTATTGATTTGATAAAAATGCAGACAACGATTCAGATCTGCTAGTTCATCTTCACGGATAAAATTACCAAAAATCGCCTCGGCTTCTTTCTGAGTAATCAATGGCTCTTCCGCCCCTTCTGGCATTACCGATGGCAGTCCATCCCAATCTTTACTAAAGGCATAAAAGGTTCCACTATTGGCGGCTAAAGTGACCTTAATATGTCGATTTTCAGCAGGTTCAAATGCTTGGACTCCGTAGGTTTTTCCCGCCGTAACCGCGACCATTTGATCAGGTTTCAGTTCCGAGGACTGGATAGGCAGTTTTTTGAATTTGGTATTAGTTTTGGCGACAATTGTTTTCATGGTTATTTGCAGGTTTCAGATTTGATTTCATGGAAATAACGAATTGAAACTAAGGATTCTGAATTTTGGCATTTTGCAATTATTATCGATAGGATGAAAATATTTATATTGTCTAAATATTCATTGTTATCAGCATGGGATTTTGTCAAGTGAGCAGATAAAAAAACCAACAAAGATCCCAGAGCAACATTAAAAGATTGATTGGCTATTTGGTTGATATTTCTCATATTTTCTCTCTCCTTTTTTAATAATAATTGGTAGGTATTGAATTGCTCCGATGTTGTCATCATTTCCATTTTTTTGATATTTTCCTCTCTCGCAGAAAATCCATGATTATAGAAAAATGTTACGCCACCTGTTAAACTCAATAATAGGGCATATACGCAGATAATTATATGCCAAGTTTTACTAAATTTTCGCCTTAATTATTGCTGATGATTCCACGATTAAAAATCTGCATTAAAATCATCATATTCAGGAGGAAGTAAAAATTTGTCTTCTGGATCAAGATTCTTCATAGCCTCATCTCAAATAATTGTAAATTTATTGTTTTTGTTTGACAGTGGCGGACAAAAAAGAAACAATAGAACCCAAGACAATATTGAAAGACTGGGAAGCAATATTATTTTCGTCTTGATAAGTTTGGGCATCCTCTAGCAGAAGTTCTGCCACCCAATTCATTTTTTCTGAGGAGTCAGAATCGCGAGTTATTTTGTCAATAATTTCTGGAGTTGTCGCAAAATAATTATTGCTAAAAAAGTTGATATAACCAGTCACAAAAAACAAAATCATGTAAGTGGTGAGGATGGCGTACCAAGTTTTACTCATTTGTGTTGTTTGATTTGGGGTGAATGGTTGGTAATATTGTCAATATGAACGGTGGGCGATCGCCAATTAACGGTGGGCGATCGCCAATATTTACCTCGACGAATGCTCAATGTAATTTGATAAATTGTGGGATTGCATCTCGCACTGGCACCCCTGGCTTCTGATCATAGACTTCGCCACAATCGAGAAAGCATTTCGCCGCCTCGATCAACTCTTGGCAATTTTCGGGATTGTCAATTTCTTCGCCAATCTTTTGATACTTTTGATATTTTTTAAAAATATGTGCGAGACGTTTAGGAGTGAAATAGGGCTGCAATGCTCGAAATAACCT
>NZ_JARPLC010000267.1:0-1968 GCF_032350395.1 Limnospira sp. PMC 289.06 | reverse complement strand
CACCCCGATACGCAGCCCAAACCCGCAAACATCACCGGAACCGGAGGAGTCTCTAAGAAGGAATTAAGGTGAATTTCCATCACCTGATTAACATAGGGTTCCACGAAATTACTATATGCGTCTTCTAAGGCGGCGCGTTGTTTGAATTTGTCTTGTAGATTAGCCATCACTGACCTCCTTTGTCTGTTTGAGATCAGTGTTTTTTTGGGCTACTGCCCAAGCAAATCCACAGGTAAAATCCTGAAATCCTTGCTACAATGGCTTTACCTGGTTTGGGCAACCCTCCCGTTTGGGCAAGTTTCCCTAAACCAGCACCAGTTTTCTATCGAGGGTCGTCATGGTGGGAAAATCGGGTCAGCCTTTCAAAAAAAGCCGCAAGTATGGAGAAAGCGCGGAGGACTTGCAAGACCGTCTGGATTTCGTGGCGGCGTTGCTGGCTTTGGCTGATGAGGAGATCACGATTCCCCCAGACTCACTCAAGCCACAGTTCAATCTGCAGTGGGTGAAAGAAGACGAGTTGAGGGTGTCTGGCATCGTTGTTGAGCAAAAACAGCGCAATGGACAGATTAAGCGGATAGAAAACGGGATTACTAAGAAGGATTTAGGGGTTTTATTAGAAACCTATCGCTGCACGAAAATCCTAGAATCAGCGAGAGATGAACTGATCCAAAATGCGCTATCTTGCCTTCGAGATTTGGGGATTCTGAAGGAGCATAAATCAGCCAAAACTCAAGGATATTGGAAGTTTTCGCTCTGTCTCAAACATCAAACGAAGAGAGAAGAGAACCTACAGGTTATTCGAGATAAATGGAAAGAGGCCTTTGGGAAACTGCCTGAAATTCACCATCCTCCCCAACTCACGGCGACGCTCAACCGCTGCATTTTAGGACTCAAAGGCGACTATCAAGAAGCGCAACCGCAACTCACCGAAATCACCACTACCCTGCCAAACCTGCTCAAGGATAAAACCCTCTCCATTACCAAGGTTGAGGAAGGCAGTATTATCCTGATTGTGGAGAGTTCCCAAACGGGGTATGAGCAACTTAAACGCCTGATTGGACAAGAGATTGCTGGGTTTCCGGTGGAATATGCGATCGATGAATGGCAAGATATTTGCCGTCGGATGTTACTAGAGCGGAAACCCTTAACCAGTAATACGGTTATTGGTCGGGTTTATGGCGATCGCAACTTAATCGATGAGGATTTATTTGTCGATTTAGCCCTGGTGAAACCGAAAAGCAGCCAGACTGAAAAACACCCCCAAGAGATTGACCCCGAAAAGGGTTCCGACTTGTTCACCCGTCAGGAAGAAACCATCGAGAAACGGTTTGCTTATCGGGAATTTCTCCAAGAAGTCATCAGCAACCGTAGCGAAAAACAGCTTGCCATTATTGGCGAACCGGGGGCGGGAAAAACCACCTTACTCCAGAAATTAGCCTTTTGGTTATTACAGGAAACCGATGATTTAGTGATTTGGGTTGACTTAGCAGAATTGGGAAATCAGCCCCTGGGAGAGTATTTAGAGCAAAAATGGTTCAAAGAGGCATTAGGCAAGTCCAGAGAGGAAATTAAAGCGGACTGGGGGCATAAATTTGAGGGGGGTGCAGTCTGGTTACTGTTGGATGGCTTGGATGAGATGAGCCAGAGTGACCTACAGGGGTTAAAATTCCGAGGGTGGGTGACAGATGCGCGGATAATTGTCACCTGTCGCTTGAATTTGTGGCAAGGGAAACCCAGCCAGTTACAGAACTTTCAAACCTATCTCACTCAACCGTTTCAGTTGGAACAGGTGCAGTTTATCCGGCTTCTGGTATTGCCTTTAAACTCTTATCCTGATAGCGAAGCGCGGTTATTACTCAACCCAATAACTATGCCTAGTTACTCAGATATTACTCACAATCTAGTCCTAGCATAGGAAAATAATTCTGTCAATAGGTTGATTACTCAGTCAACAAGCACAACTTAATC
>NZ_JARPLC010000266.1:0-1971 GCF_032350395.1 Limnospira sp. PMC 289.06 | reverse complement strand
GATAAGTCCAATACTCGCCAACATCGCACTGTTGGGAATGGAAAGGCTAGTTAAAGAAATGTATCCTAATAAAGGGACGACCACACAGGTTAACCTGATAAGATACGCTGATGATTTTGTGGTCATCTCAAAAGACCTAGGAATCATTGAACAGTGCAAAACTGCTATTTCTGAATGGTTAAAACCTGTATGATTAGAAATAAAACCTGAAAAGACTCGAATCTGCCACACGCTCAAATCTATTGAGTATGATGGTAAAACAGAGGAACCAGGGTTCGACTTTCTAGGATTCAATATCAGGCAACATCCGGTAGGAAAATATAAATCTGGGAAAACAGGCGGGGCAGCAAGCCGATTAATCTGACATCAAACCCACATCAAACCCAGCAACAAAGCAGTTAAAGCCCACATAGAAGTGATAAAAGGTGAAGTTAAAAAACACAAAACTGCACCTCAATCAGCCCTGATTAGCAAACTAAACCCAATCATTCGGGGATGGTCAAACTATTATTCAGCGGTAGTCTCAAAAGAGACCTTTGTTAAGCTAGACAACATAGTCTGGCTAATGTTACGGGCGTGGACAGTATCAAGATGCGGAAAGGCAAATCACGAAAAACTGAGCAAATACTTTAAACCGGGGACGGTGAAACTCAGTAATGGGAAAGAAAGACAAGAAACTTGGATGTTCCAAACCAAAGATAGGTTACATCTATATAAACACAACTGGACTCCGATTGTCAGACATACCCTAATACGCCCTGACGCAACACCATACGACGGAAATTGGATTTACTGGGCAACCAGGAAAGGACAAGCAATTGGAACGCCAATTAGGGTAACCAAACTACTCAAAAAGCAAAAAGGTAGATGTACATGGTGTGGACAGTATTTCGCACCATCAGATTTAGTAGAAGTAGACCACATTATACCTCGAAGTCTAGGCGGAAAGGATGAATACAAAAACCTTCAACTATTACATCGCCACACCCGCGATGATAAGACGGCACTTGACAATGCCAAAGCTGTGTCCCTAACAATGGAACAATCAGACTAGGAGCCGTGTGAGGTGAAAGTCTCAAGCACGGTTTTGAATGGGAGGGAATGGAGGCGACTCCATTCTCGACCCCTAATTATCCCAGAGGCGATCGCTTCTGTGGAAAATTGCCTAAGTCAACACCCAAAGGACTATGTGCGACTGTTAGGCATTGACCCCAAACAGCGGCGGCGTGTGGTGGAAACCATCATTCAGCGTCCCTAAAATCATAAAAGTAGGGGTGAAATGTCCGCCGGGACACACCCCTAATTAAAGCCTTAGAAGCCACAATAACAGCTACAACCCCTAGTTAGGGTAGGTTCAATTCAAGCATTTTCTGGGATGCGATCGCTATGGCATCTTCACGGGTGGATATTTGACCCTCAGCCTTAGCAATTTGTATCTCTTGGAGTAGATCCCCTAATAAGGGACTGGGAGAGAGTCCCAATTTTGCCATTAAGAGTTTCCCGCTAATGACGGGTTGGGGGTGAGCGATCGCATCATCGGGATTCAGATAATGGTTAATTAGGGTAGTAAACTCCTGTAGTGATGCTCCGGCGGCTATGGACAGGACTACTAAGGCGGGGAAAAATTCCCCCACATTAGCAAATAGAAAATATTGTTGGCGTATGGATAGATCGGCTATGGGGGTGGGTTGTAGTTGCTGAAAGGTTCCCAGTAAAGCCAGAACTCCCCGGATCTCAACTCGGCTATATTTGAGGGTAATTAACTCGGCTTCGGCTTGGCCTATATCCTCACTGGTCATAGTAGTATGTATAGCACCAGACAGGAAAGTTAGGACGTATAATGGATAGGACGAGATGACTAAGAAGACCAAAAATGCCAGCCCCCTATAGTTACGACCTCAGACAAAAAGTTATTGATGCAATTGAACTAGACGGTATGCCCAAAACAGAAGCCAGTCAAGTTTTCCATGT
>NZ_JARPLC010000265.1:0-2010 GCF_032350395.1 Limnospira sp. PMC 289.06 | reverse complement strand
TGGGATGGTCAGGGTACGAGTCCCTTATATTTCACCAAGGGGTGAAAGTCCCACTAGGAGGTTATTTCATGCATTGCAGCCTTATTTGACTCCTAAACGTCTCGCACCATGGTTGTAATTTTGGGGCTAGTAATTTGCATACAAGATTTACCTAAAAATGATTTTTTATCACTAGGTAAGGAATTAATATTTCATATTTCTGTGGATTTAAAAAATAAGGAAGTACAATTCTTATAAATATATCCAGGAATTAAACCCCAAAAATCAATTTTTTTATAACCTTCAGAAGCTAGTAATTTAATTGATGAATCATAGCGATGATCGTCTATGTTATCAAAAATCAATAATCCATTTTCTTTGATTTTCCTTAAACTATTTTCTAAACAAAGATTACGGTTAATACCATCAACAATAATTATATCAAAATACTTATCTGGATATTGCAGGATGAAATCAGCATATTTTTGTTCATCTGATTCTAAATTCAATTGTACATTTTCAGGCATTGGTTGATAAATTTGGTTAAACCAACCTTCATCACTTTCAATAGATATTACTTGTTTAACTCTATTTGACCACCATAAAGTAGATTGACCTCCGCCAAATTCAAATACTAGAGAATCACTGTTAATCTTATCTTCTAAAAATTCTATTGCTGGATAAGTATACCAAGGAATAGGTTGATTTTCTGCATTAACTGGTTTACCTTGGAAGAGAGAATTTAACCAACCAGAAACATCTAAATAATTAGTACCTGGAGTTAAATTTCCTGATATCATTGACCAGTTTCCGGATAAGACTAGACAGTGCGCCAATCGAATAGATAAACCTTGCTGTTTCAATTGAGGATTATCTTGTATTATTTCTTGATCTAAATCCGCAGCTTGGTAAAATTGCTGATTATTAAAATCTTGATTTGCTAGATTTAATTTTTCATTAGGATTATTCATATAGACTTGCTTTACTTCCTCAGATATAATTAAGTTGTTTATTTTGTAGTTTATTAATTATTTGCAATTTGGCAATGATTTTAAAGCGACTTCATCTTCATTATTCAAAACGATTCTACCATAAATTTGTTCCAATAAAGACTGCCATTGCCAAGCTGGCAATTCAGGAACTAGGGATATATTCAGATTATCATTGATATCTAAGTTATTTTCCATGAATAAGTTCATGGCTACACTAGATAAAAACATCTCTGCGTCTTCTCTATCCAATTGCGAAGTGTAAATTACTAAAGTAATTTTTTCGTTTTCTGGATGATTTGCTAAAGCCTTAATTATTTGTTGTAGTTGTAAACTAATTTGCTCTTCTGGTTGATTCCAGTCAGGAAAAATAATATAGTTAATTTGACTAAGATTAAAACTAGATAAATTAGAAATTTCCTGTGAGCTTAAACAAAAGCTGGAAGTTTTCTCAGCGATTGCATAAATCGAACCATCTCTTCGACTTTCAAGGTCAATACTCGGATCAAAATCTCGCAATTTCACATGATCAAATCCTGCTTGAGAGAAAACACATATTAAATTACTTTCATCAAACATATGATAATGATGACCTGCCATGTAAGCAATATAATTTATATAATCTATCGGAGATTTATAATCATACGCAGGTTTGTATTGACAGTATCTTTCCGAATCAAAATTTTCGGGATTAAGGTATGCTTCAATATATATTCGAGAATTAGGTACGCATACTCGAAAAATTCCTCCTTTTTTCAAAATCCGGTAACATTCTTTTAGAATTTCTCCCATTTGGTAAGGGTATAAAAAATGTTCCAAGACATGAGAAGAGTATATTTCAGCAACGCTTTCATCTGGAAAAGGTAGTGGATTTCTTAAATCTAAGATAATATCATAATTTCCAATTAGGGGTCGAAAATGGGGTCGCCTCCATTCCCTCCCATTCAGAACCGTACTTGATAGTTTCCCATCATACGGCTCCTAGTCTGACTGCTCCATTGTTAAGGACACAGCGTTGGCCTTGTCAAGTGCCGTCTTATCG
>NZ_JARPLC010000264.1:0-2035 GCF_032350395.1 Limnospira sp. PMC 289.06 | reverse complement strand
TACATGACCCGATATCGGGAATGGCAATCGGGAACTCGTCAACGTCGGGATGCCAAACCTCCCGTCCTCAATCCCAACAGTGGCTGTTATCCGACCCTGTATCGAGGTAATTGCTATAAACGACCTGGCTATGACCGCATCGAAATCAAGGTCTTTAACGGAACCGATGGGGTCTGGACAAACGTTGGCATAACCAGCCTACGAGAACGGCATACCGTGGACAGCAACGTGCGAGATGTTCAGGCATGAAATAGGGTTGCAATACCTGAAATAACTGCCTGCTGGGACTTGCACCCCTTGGTGGAATATAAAGGACTTGATGTGAAAGTTAAGAAACCTTGACAATCCCATAACTATATATGTGTTCCAACATCTGGGTGCGAGACCAGATAAAGGCAGAGAGACTCAAGGTCAAGACTGAGCGGAAGAAAGAGGGAAGTTGTGACCCCCTTGAGTATAAAGCAAGGTTGAGAGTAACGGCGGTAGCCACCCCCAATCTTAGGAATCACAATCCTAGGATTGACGCGGGGAACGGAAGGCGTAACAGAGGAACCTACCTCTAACTCGACCACTGCCAACCATCCAAGATTAGGGAAACCGAATGTCCGGCTTGAACCATCGTAACTACGGAGTAGCGAAACAGGTTGATACGCTGCGCTCAAAGAGTAAGGGGAAAAGTGGGAGTTTGTTGCAGCTACCCAGAAGCAACGTTTCGTTGTGCACAGACCTTTAAAGTACCCCGGTGGATAGGACGAATCTAAAGATGGAATGCCCGCATAGATGGAACGTTTAAACCCCTCATTGGCTCTGCTAATAAACAAGTGAGCAATATTACTCACAAGTAGTAGTGAAAAGTGTAAGCGTATGCCTTTAAGGGGAAAGGATGTGACTGAAAGCTAATGCCTAATTGTAATGGTTAGGATATGCCCACTAGTCACGGTGTGGATATAGATACTGCAATCAACAAGAGTTTAATGGCGAAAGCGAGTTTAAAGACTATCGTGTGCATATAGCTCTATAAGTTGAAGTACGAAAGCAGGGGGTGGTAACCCTGTTCCCGATGTCAAAAGGGGTATCTACATCAGGAGCCGTGTGATGTGAAAGTATCAAGCACGGTTTTGTATGGGAGTTTGGGAAGGTGACTTCCCTCTCGACCCCTACCAAGCTGCTGTCACCGTCCCTTATCTTCAATGAGCAAAAGAGGACTTGTCATCTCTCAGTTCCATTTGAGTGTCATCCACCTCAACGGGAGGGAGAGGGTCGAGTTGTAAGTGTTGACCTGGGTATCAACACCACCGCTACTGTGGCAGTCGTGAATTTTGACGGCACTGTAACCTATCGGGAGTTTATTCACCCAGCCAGAGACATAGACGAAGTCGCCGCAGCCGCTCGAACCTGCGTCCAGCGGAACGGCGACCGTCGAGATAAGCGGCTGAAATCGGTATCTAAACGAGCTAGTAAGACGATGGGGCTAGGTGGAAGTCTCCAGAAAGGCTTCTGCTCTCATACCTACCGCAAATGCCGTAATATCAACCGTCAAATTGGGCAAATTGTCTCGAAGCGTATCGTGCAGATTGCCCAACAGTTCAATGCCGATGCTATTGTCTTTGAGAACCTGAAAGGATGGAAAGCTAAGGGGGGGCGCAAGCGCTCTAACCTTCGCCAACGCTTTCATGGATGGCTTAAAGGTATGA
This sequence comes from Limnospira sp. PMC 289.06, assembly GCF_032350395.1. NCBI lineage: Bacteria > Bacillati > Cyanobacteriota > Cyanophyceae > Oscillatoriales > Sirenicapillariaceae > Limnospira > Limnospira sp. PMC 289.06. The sequence continues at coordinate 341 of NZ_JARPLC010000264.1, read as the reverse complement.
TTCGAGATTTGACTGAGATGAAGTGGCAAGAGATAGGCGGTAAGGTCATTGATGTCGTAGCTCCACCTAAAAGTTGGCTTATGACGGTAGTGGAGTCGAAAGGGCGAGACTCCAAGAACTATGCTCTGGCTAAATTTTCCTCGGGCAAGCGATACAATGCAGACCTCAATGGGGCGCTCAATATTGCTGCACGAGGCATTCTTCAGCTCACTCGCCGAAAGGACAGTGAGGAGCCCTCGATCCAACGTTCGAGGGCGATCGCCTAGAAGCTGGGCTTGTTTGTGTGACCTGTGGACTAGCACAGTTCGAGGTTAGCACCGACACCCCCACCTGCCTTGGGC
>NZ_JARPLC010000263.1:0-2071 GCF_032350395.1 Limnospira sp. PMC 289.06 | reverse complement strand
CAGCCTGACCGCGACGGCGGTTAATTTGTTGTCCATTGGAATTGACCGTAACGATGTCAAAGGAAAAAGAAGTGGTTTTTGGTCGGTAAAGGGGGGTGCGTTTCGGCGGTTCCAACAGCTTTAACCACTCCTGCATCGACTGAGGGCGCTGCGTTTTATTTAACGCCATCCCCGCCATAATCGCATCATTAATAGCATCGCTCACCGATGCCAAATTCTTGGGCGGCACCAACTCTTCCCGGTCCACCTTGCGGGAAAAACAGTCCCTCGGCAACTGCCCCGTTACGGCATAATACAGAGATGCTGCCAGAGTGTAAATATCGACAGTAGGGGAGCGATCGCCTTTAATTAACTGTTCGTAGGGTGCAAAAGCCTGATTGCCAAAAATCTTGGAACTGGTGACACTGGGGACGACATTTCCAGCGATGCCAAAATCAATCAATACCGGCTGACGGTTACCTCGCAACATGATATTAACCGGGGTGGCATCCCGGTGAACAATACCAGCGCGATGCACCTGTGCCAAAGCCTGAGCCACGGGACAAATTAACGCCAGGGCGGTGGCTTCCGAAAGGGGGCCTTGTTCCTGCACCAGAGTATAGAGGTTTTGGCCCTCGATAAATTCCATCACCAGACAATGGGAGTCCGATTCTTCAAATAAGTCCTTGACGCGGACGATGTGGGGGTTGGGGTCCCTCTCCAGTTGGGCTAAAATTTGGGCTTCCCGGATGAAGCGTTGGACGTATTTGGCATAGTCGGGGTCATGTCGCAAAAAGGCATTGGGGGTTTTGATCACCACCGCAGCATTGAAGCCCCGATGCAGGGCTTTGTAGGTAATGCCGAACCCACCCTGTCCCAGGACAGTTTCGATGGTGAATTTGCCGTTTTGGAGTGAGTGTCCGTTAGGCCAGTACATCGTTCGGGTGTCAGTCAGTCAGGATGTCAATATTGTACACCCACCCAGGGCTATTTTTTTAAAATAGGGCGATTATGGCTGCGATCGCACCGAGAATGCCCGCAACAGTAGCAGCCAATTGAAGGGCGATCGGCAGACTATCCCATTGGGGAATTGGCGACCAGCGCCCGATTCCCAATTCCCGCAGAAATTCCGGTACACTCTGGGTGCGATCGCCGGGAACTAAAGCCATGGCATGAACGATCGCCTGATTAACCTTTTGGCTAATCAGGCGATTGTGCAAACGGGGGGGAGTCAAATGCACATCGGAATCGGTATCATAGCGATCTAAGGCACTTTCAGGTTTTTTTCCGGTCAGCAGCACATACAGGGTCGCCGCCAGGCTGTAAACGTCCGTCCAGGGTCCTTTGGGTTCCAGGTGGGAATACAATTCGATGGGTGCAAAGCCATCAACGGTAATTTGTTGGGTGAGGGGATGATCGAAAGACCTCGCCAAGCCAAAATCAATTAAAATCGCCTCTTGTTTTCCGGCGCGAATCATAATATTTCCGGGTTTAAGATCTCGATGCAAAAGACCCCGTTGGTGGACGGAAATCAAAGCCGAACCAATTTGTTGAATATAGCCCAGGGCTATTTTTTCGGGAAGTTGGGGTTCTCCACGCTGGCCGAGACTGACCCCATCAATATAATCCATGACGATACACGGATAGCGAGTATTGGCAAACCATCCCTCCCGCACCGGTTCGTCAAAAATTTCTCGCACTTTGACAATATGAGGATGTTGGCATTGGGAGAGTTTTAGGGCTTCATCATAAAATTTGGTCGCATATTTTTCCCGTTCGGGGGTCTTGAGATCTTTTAACATGGAAGCATCGGGATTCAGGGTTTTAATGGCAACATAGCCATTTGTCCGCACTTCCTTGGCGAGATAGGTGACGGAAAATCGCCCCTGTCCCAAAATGCGATCGACGATATAGTTCCCGTTGTTGAGTTTCTGTCCGTTTTGCCACAACATGATGGAATCGATAAAATATGGGGGTATTTTACCAAAATCCGCTGGTCTTTGGGTTGGGAAAAAGCAACCCGGTTTCTGAGTCTACGGGGGGGCACAGGCTACCCGAAAACCGTAGTTGCTGCTGAGGTAGTCCGGGTCGA
>NZ_JARPLC010000262.1:0-2088 GCF_032350395.1 Limnospira sp. PMC 289.06 | reverse complement strand
GGTAACCCCTCTAATGCTCTGCCCATAAACAAGTGAGTAATGCAATTCACAAGGCACTAGTGAAAAATGTAAGCGCATGCTTAGAGGGCTAAGGATGTGACCAGAAGCTAAAGCCCAATTGTCATGGTTGGGATATGCCCAATTGTCACGGTGTGGATATAGATACTGCGGTCAGTAAGAGTATAATGGCGAGGACGAGTTTAAAGACTACGTGCTGCATATAGCTCTGAACATCGAAGTAAAAAGCAGGTCTGTTGATTCTGCTCCTTTGACAAAACAGGGTATCCACACCAGGAGCCGTATGAAGGGAAACTTTCACGTATGGTTCTGAATGGGAGGGGATGGTGGTGACTCCATTCTCGACCCCTAACATATAGCGAAATGCTCTTACCGTGAACCATGAATACCTACTTTCCAAAATTCATTGTCCAAGCAGTCTAAAGAGAGACCTGAAACAATGGCTCAAAGCAGGCGTGCTAGATAACGGCGTTTTCGATGATACAGAAACAGGGACACCCCAGGGAGGGGTAATAAGTCCAATACTCGCCAACATCGCACTGTTGGGAATGGTTAGGTTCATAGAAACAATGTATCCTAAAAAGAGAAACGTGGTTCAAGCCACAACAATCAGATACGCCGATGATTTTGTAGTAATATCCCCATCACTTGAAATCATTGAACAGTGCAAAACTGCTATTTCCAAATGGTTAAAACCTGTTGGACTAGAAATAAAACCTGAAAAGACTCGAATCTGTCACACGCTCAAACGTATTGAGTATGATGGAAAAACAGAGGAACCAGGGTTCGACTTTCTAGGATTTAATATCAGGCAATACCCGGTAGGAAAATATAAATCTGGGAAACATGGGGGAAGAAGAAAATGAGGCTTCTTATTTAATAAAACCCCCCACAAAATGTTAGGATTAAAAACTAACATAAAACCCAGCAAAAAAGCAGTTAAAGTCCATACAGAAGCGATTAAAGGTGTAATAAAACAAATTAAAACAGCACCTCAATCAGCCCTGATTAGCAAGCTAAACCCGATTATTCGAGGATGGTCAAACTACTATTCAGCGGTAGTCTCATCAGAGACCTTCAATAAACTAGACCATATAGTCTGGTTAATGTTAAGGGCATGGACAGTATCAAGATGCGGAAAGGCAAGTTACAAGAAGCGAAGAAACTATTTCAGTCATGGAACGGTTAGACTTAGTAATGGGAAAGAAAGACATGAATCTTGGTTGTTCCAGACTAAGGATGGATTAACACTATGGAAACATAGTTACACGCCGACTGTCAGACACACCATTATACGCCCCGATGCAACACCATACGACGGAAACTGGACTTACTGGGCAACCAGAAAAGGACAAGCAATCGACACGCCAATTAGGGTAGCAAAACTACTCAAAAAGCAAAAAGGTAGATGTACCTGGTGTGGACAATTCTTTACCCCATCAGATATAATTGAAGTAGACCACATTGTACCTAGAAGCCATGGCGGAAAGGATGAATACAAAAATCTTCAACTATTACATCGCCATTGTCACGATGATAAAACAGCTCTTGATGAAGAGATGATGCTGTACTCTTAACAAGGAGACGGTCAAACTAGGAGCCGTATGAGGTGAAAGTCTCAAGTACGGTTTTGAATGGGAGGGGTAGACCGTGAGGTCTATCTCGACCCCTAATCTCCCTTTACCTTTGAGGGTTGTTGTAATCGGACAGTGTTTGAGTTGTGGTTGGAGTTCATCTTAATTCCAACACTGAAGCCAGGTCAGACTCTAGTGCTAGACAATGCAACGTTTCATAAAGGGGGACGGATTCCTGAGCTAGTGGAGGCGGCTCAATGCCGTTTGCTCTATCTACCACCTTATTCGCCAGACCTCAACAAGATAGAGAAATGTTGGTCGTGGTTGAAAGCCCGCATTCGCCATTGCACGTGAGCAGTTTGATTCTCTCGATGATGCCATGGATTCCGTTCTCCCAGCTGCGTCCTAACCACCTTGACTAATGCTATAATATCAGACAATAGTGCGAGACGTTCAGGCATGAAATAGGGTTGAAATACCTGAAATAACCGCCTGG
>NZ_JARPLC010000261.1:0-2091 GCF_032350395.1 Limnospira sp. PMC 289.06 | reverse complement strand
AGCGTAAGCCTATTAGGGGGTGAGATGTGACCAGAAGCCAACGCCAGACTGTAATAGTAGGGATATGCTAACGGGTCACGGTTTGACTGTAAAGAATAGAGTCTAGTAGGAGTTACTATGACGAAAGCGAGTTTAAAGAAAGGATTTGAGAAATCAAAACCAATCAAGACGTGCGTTTGTATGGAAACAAATCCCATGGGCGAAAGTCCAGAGAAAAGTTTTCAAGCTCCAAAAGAGGATATTTCAAGCAGCTAAATCGGGACAGGACGCAAAGGCACGAAGGTGGCAACGTCTATTGGTGAAGTCATATTATGCCCGGCTCCTAGCAGTGCGGCGAGTGACCCAGGATAATCAAGGCAAGAAAACGGCTGGAGTTGATGGAATGAGAGCAATCTCTCCAAGACAAAGGTTTGAACTTGTGGAGAATATTAAGGGAAACCTCAAAGCAAAACCACTACGACGGGTGTGGATTCCAAAACCCGGCAGGGATGAAAAAAGCGGGAATGGGAATACCCACAATCCAAGATAGAGCAAGGCAAGCCTTGGTTAAATCGACTCTCGAACCTGAATGGGAATCGAGATTTGAAGGCACAAGCTATGGGTTCCGTCCCGGACGGTCAGCCCAAGATGCAATAGCACGAATTTACTCAAGTATCAACAAGGGTGAATATTATGTACTCGATGCTGATATAGCAAAATGCTCTTACCGTGAACCATGATTACCTACTGTCCAAAATTCATTGTCCAAGCCGCCTAAAAAGAGACCTGAAACAATGGCTCAAAGCAGGTGTGCTAGATAACGGTGTATTTGAGGATACAGAAACAGGGACACCCCAAGGAGGGGTAATAAGTCCAATACTCGCCAACATCGCACTGTTGGGCATGGTTAGGTTCATAGAAAAACTGTACCCTAAGAAAGCAAACGTAGTACAAGCTACTGTTATAAGATACGCCGATGATTTCGTAGTGATATCTCCATCACTAGAGATTATTGAACAGTGCAAAATTGCTATTTCCGAATGGTTAAAACCTGTAGGATTAGAAATAAAACCTGAAAAGACTCGAATATGCCACACGCTCAATCCTATTGAGTACAACGGCAAAGCAGAGGAACCAGGGTTCGATTTTCTGGGATTCAATATTAGGCAATATCCAGTCGGCAAATATAAAGCTGGAAAACATGGGGGAAGAAGAAAAGGAGGCTTCTTATGCAACAAAACCCCCCACAAAAAGTTAAGATTCAAAACTCACATAAAACCCAGCAACAAAGCAGTTAAAGCCCACATTGAAGTGATTAAGGGTGTAATAAAACAATATAAAACAGCACCCCAATCAGCCTTGATAAGTAGACTAAACCCGATTATTCGGGGATGGTCAAATTATTATTCATCAGTAGTCTCAACAGAGACCTTCAATAAGCTAGACCAAACAATCTGGCTAATGTTAAGGGCATGGACAGTATCAAGATGCGGAAAGGCAAGTTATGAAAAGCTAAGAAACTATTTCCAACAAGGGAAGGTTAAACTTAGTAATGGGAAAGAAAGACATGAAACTTGGTTATTCAAATCCAAAGACGGAATTACCCTATGGAAGCATAGCTACACTCCGATTGTCAGACATACCCTAATAAGCTCTGACGCAACACCATACGACGGAAACTGGACTTACTGGGCAACCAGGAAAGGACAAGCAATTGGAACGCCAAATAGGGTAGCAAAACTACTCAAAAAGCAAAAAGGCAGGTGTACTTGGTGTGGACAGTATTTCGCACCATCAGATTTAGTTGAAGTAGACCACATTGTACCTCGAAGTTTAGGCGGAAAGGATGAATACAAGAACCTTCAACTATTACATCGCCACACCCGCGATGATAAGACGGCATTAGACAACGCTAAAGCTGTATCCTTAACAATGGAACAATCAGACTAGGAGCCGTGTGAGGTGAAAGTCTCACGCACGATTCTGAATGGGAGGGAATGGAGGCGACTCCATTCTCGACCCCTAATATTTCATCTCAAATTAGGTTAACATTTTACGGCAATACGGTATAAGAAGCGAGAATAGGTGCGAGACGTTTAGGAATCAAATAAG
>NZ_JARPLC010000260.1:0-2105 GCF_032350395.1 Limnospira sp. PMC 289.06 | reverse complement strand
ATATGCGGTTCCTCCCCGGCCAGCCTTACGACAGGATTCCGGATGTCGTGGCGCTTGGCGATATATGCGTTCTTTTGCAAAGCGACACCTCGTTGCTGGCGCGCTATCAAGTTCCTGCCAAGTTGGTGGATGCCCTTGCTGCCGGACTGTTGGTTCTCGCTCAGCCGACTGCTGGAATGATGGATTTTGTGGAGCGCGGAGTTGTTGTTCCAACGAGTGCGGAATTGCTGGCTCAGACCCTCTCCCGCTGGCTCAATGACGAGTCGGCGGCTCAAGCGAAGCGTGCGGCGGGGAGGGATTATTTCCGCACCCATCTTTCAGCAGAGGTCTGTCGACCGCTCTTAAAGTGTTTCGGGGACAACAGCAGGTCGCGCCCAGACCCGAAAGCTCTTTTTGAGAACCCAAAGCAGCAAGGACTGTTTGACTCTCTGGGCGGCTGGGAGATGTTTCGCCCGTGGGTACCCGTTACGGCTATTAAAACGGCGTGGGTTTCGCTGGAAGCTAAGCGGCGAGATCCGGTACCAACAGCATTGCCTGAGGTGGAGACCGCGGCGCGCTTGACGCCAACGACAACGTTTCCGCTGAACCATGATGCGCGTGTTGTAGTCTATTCGGTCCTAGTGGGGGACTACGAGGCGGTCAAGGAGCCCGAATTCATCGACCCTTCGGTACGCTACATCTTGTTTACCGACAACCCGGATTTGAAGTCTGATCGCTGGGAAGTGATGCATTTCGATACGCTGGGACTGAGTCCGCGCAGGGCATCAAGATTGCCCAAGCTCGTGCCGCACAAGTATCTGCCAGAGCACGATGTCAGTATCTATCTGGATGCTAGCCTCAAGTTTATCGAGCGCAATGTGAGGCACGCGGCAGAGGAGGCCCTTCAGGGACTAGAGATCGCCGGATATCCGCATTTCGAGAGAAACTGCCTCTTCGAAGAGATTGAAGTATGCCTATCGCTCGGCAAGTCTGACGAGGAGAGAAGCGAGGCGCTCCGTAAGAGGCTCAAGAAAGAGCAGTATCCGAAGAGTCGGGGGCTCCTAGAGAATGCCTTCCTCGTGCGCCGTGACACCTCCATCATGCGGCAGATAAACGAACTTTGGTTCAAAGAATATATGGTCGGCCCAGAACGTGATCAGTTCAGTCTGATGTATGTTCTCTGGCGGGCCAGGATCCCGCACGCCGTAATCGGCAACGCTCCGAACTTTCGAAAAAGCCCGCATGTCCGCTGGACGAAACACCATGGTGCAACTGCATGCCGCGCGCATCCGGATATGAATAAGCTTGCAGAGCACTTCGACTTCTTGGCCGAGTCTTCCCCAGCAGCTCTCGCCAAGAAGGCAAGATCAGTGGTCGAAAAGATAAGCGCAGGAAAAGATGCGCCGAAGATCTCGAAGCATCAGCTGCAAACGTTCATTGCTGCTGTGAACGCGTTGGGCTTTCAGGATGCGGTTTTGGCAGAGGAAAGCTTGACGCTTATGGGTCAGGCGCTGTTTCCGGATCGCCCCATGCTACTTCAGCGACGGTTCAAGAGACCGCTCAAGTTGGCTTATATTGCCGGTTCAAAGATGCCGAGCATTGCAGCGAACAACGTGCATGTGATGAAGATTTGCTCAGCATTCTCGGAAATCGGGACTGACGTTACACTATATGCGGAGCAGGAGATCGATCATTCAGATGGTTCGGAAGATATTTATAGACGGTTTGCGACACGAACGGTCTTTCCGATGGTGCTCCACCACGAGAACGCTGCGTCAAAGAAGTTAGGTTTCTTTTCACTGGTGCGAAGGGCGATCGATGACGGGAACAACGTCATATTTACCCGCTCTTCGGGCGCAGCGGTTTTCGCCGCCTTGGCTGGAATTCCAGTGTATCTAGAGGTTCATGAGATCAAGGATGACGCAGCGCATAGAACCTTGCAGTTTCTCGCCCGTTGTGATGCGCTGAAGGGGATCGTTGTAATTAGCCAGCCCTTGAAATCAATGATGCGACCTTTCCGGGAAGGTCTTGAAGACCGGGTGGTGGTTCTGCATGATGGCGCTGACCCGGCTCCGGCTCTGTTGCACAAATCCAGTGAGGGATTCATCTCGTGAATCCAGCGTGGT
>NZ_JARPLC010000259.1:0-2163 GCF_032350395.1 Limnospira sp. PMC 289.06 | reverse complement strand
CACCCCCTTAACGTAGGTCTAATCCTGGACCTGCATCGATCATCTCCTTTGAGGAATAATTTCCGGCTCCTGCAGGAAATTACCGGATTTTATGCAAGAGGCTTGCACTATAGCTTGTACCTTGTCCACATCTTGCCAACCCAGAATTTCTGTGACTTTTTTCTCAAGATTTTTGTAGGTTCTGAAAAATTCCGCAATTTCCTCTAGGCGGTGAGGTGCGATATCTTTCAGAGATTTTACCTCACTATAGCGGGGGTCTTTGGCAGGAACACAGAGAATTTTCTCATCGCGATCGCCACCATCAATCATTTCTAGCATACCAATGGGCCGCGCCGCAATCACACAACCAGGAAATGTCGGTTGATCCATCAACACCATGCCATCAAGGGGGTCTCCATCATCCGCTAAAGTATTCGGGATAAACCCATAATCATAGGGGTACTGAACAGAGGAGTATAAAACCCGATCTAGGGCGAAGGCTTGTAAATCTTTATCAAATTCGTATTTATTTTTACTCCCCGCAGGAATTTCGATCAACACATTGACCAATCCTGGTTTCGGTTCCGGGGGAATAAGTGATAAGTCCATATTTGTCGTTCTCCAAGTTGATGTTTCATACTTCCCACTAAGGGGATTTATTCAGAGGCTAGGCTGGCTGAGATAGGATTACCCTTACCCCAGTGCTTGCCAAATCTTGCTCAGGGTTGACCCAGAAACTTAGCTTAACCGCCGATAAGCCCCGCGCTATAGCCGTAAGGTTAGCGTCCGGTTGACACTCTAGCGCCGTAGAAGGCGGAGATTTTTAAGAGATTTTCACTCTTAACGGCTGTGCCAAACAACCCCCAGACACTCCGCTTAAAGCATTGTGCTTACTTTTCCTCAATATATTAGCCGCCCCGTTACAGTCCGCGTTAACCAGAAAACCATCTTTCGTTCGATACAGCCCCCGTTTAAGCCGTTGGCTAGAGAATTTAGACTCTCTCGGTTTATCGGTGTTTCGGCAATTTATCCCCCAATAGGAAAACTAGCTTTAGAAGTATACGATTCCTCCTGTTCAACGTAGGAGATACCGTATCTCCCCCGCAATGCTTTCAGTTTAGCTCTAAAACTGGCGTGGGGAATTTGAAGGAAGTTCTGGTTATTGGGGCTGGCGATATTAATCTCCGGCTTGATACCGACGTTAAAACCTACCACAATTTGAGCGATTCGGTTCTCGATACAGTGATTAACAATGTAACGGGCGGCTTTGTTGAGATAATCCCTAACCTTGTTATGGCGATTCCGCGTTACCCTAGTCTGGCGCTCCTTTATTCCCTCGATTTTCTGCAAATCTTTAATCGATTGCAGTCGGGCGTTCTCTTTGTTGTACCAACGGTTAAGGGATTTCAGTTTTTTGCCATCCACGATAAAGGATGCCCCGTTGGTATCGACGCAAGTAGCCAGATTGTCAAGTCCGATATCGATCTCTAGAGCCGTATCGGGTTCGGTGGGAACGGGAGTTTCTTCCACCTCGTAAATAAACTCCACGTCAAAAAAACGGGCGTTATATCGAGGGTGAATCCAAACTTCCTTGAGAGTATCGGGAGCGATTCTTTCCGGGAAAGGAATCCAAATTTCGCCCCGCAAGTTGCCCAAGTCGCGAGACACGGGAACTCTAAATTTTCCGTCCTTGATTTTAACCCTCGGCCTAATCCGGACGAAATAAGCGTCTTTGGGCCGGTAGTGAGGGAGTCTAACTTTCTGTGGAAAGGTCTCCTCTTTGAGGGCCTGGCTCAAACGGTAGAAGCTCCGAAAAGTGCGATCGACTACTTTAAGAGTTTGTTGGGCTATATCGGTGTTCAACCGTTTATAGTTCGAGTTTCCCTTACAGTAGTGATAGTTGGACTCGTAGCAAAGATGTTTCCCATCTTGGAAGTAATACTGCCATTGAGTGTAAATTCCTACATTGTAGAGATTTTTACTCAGTCGGCAGAGTTCCCCCAAGGCTTTCAACTCTCGCACTGGAAGTCCTCGTATCTGGTTCTTTTGAGTCAGGTACATAGCTTCTCACTAGAACTATGTGTATTTTAGTGAGAAGTGTCTCCAATGTAAAGCCGTGCTGGAAGCACGCAGCAATTCTCATTTTGGAAATTCAACTGCTATCGGGTGGGATGTCTAACTCGA
>NZ_JARPLC010000258.1:0-2197 GCF_032350395.1 Limnospira sp. PMC 289.06 | reverse complement strand
TTGCGCCCATGTCAGCATGGCGCGGGCAGTCTTAGACCTGATTAGACGCTTCACCTGACTGGCCATATTGGCAGTCTCGAAGGTTGGCTAAAAAATCAGGCTGTGTTATGGGATGGTCAGGGATGCGACCCAATCAACCAAGGGGTTGAAGTCCTCACCGGGTAGTTATTTCGCCCATTTCAGCTCTATTTCATACCCGAAGGTCTCGCACCATACTTGGTATTATACCGTATTGCCCTAAAATGTTAACCTAATTTGAGATTAAATCATGCTCTTAACTCTTAACAGGCAATAGGGGTAGGATGTGTTTCGGCATCAGTCTTAAATTCGGGTAATCTCTAAACTCTTGAGATAATCTTGGGGGTCTTCTGGGTCAAAGACCTTGCCATCAAAGAAGGTTTCGGGACCTCGAGAGGTGCTTTCGGGAATCATGTCTCCCTGGCCGATGGCTTCAGCCGCTTCTCGCCAGAGGTCTTCCCGATTTACTCGGTCCACCATGCCTTTAATATCCGCATCCGGGGGCAGATACCCCCAACGGATATTTTCAGTTAGGAACCAGAGCTCATGACTTTTGAAGGGATAGGACGCATTATCCCGCCAGTATTTCTGCATCAAATCTGGCATTTCCCTCACCTCACCGATGCCGAAATCATAAATACCCCGAGACCGGTCGATAATGTCATCAAACGGCACATTGAACCAAGCCCGGCGGGAGAGAATCTGACACATCTCCTCCACATTCTCCGGTTCACTACACCAGATTTGGGCTTCTAGGGTTCCCATCAACAACGCCCGGGCGGCTTTGGGATGTTCGTCAACCCAATCTGCCCGCATTCCTAGGGCTTTCTCAGGATGGTCTTGCCAGAGTTCCCCAGTGGTTAAGGCGTTATAGCCAATATCTTGGTTCACCAATTGCAGGGGCCAGGGTTCCCCAACACAGAAGGTATCCATATTGCCAACCCGCATATTAGCCACCATCTGGGGTGGGGGGACGACAATCGTCGAAATCTCCTGGTCTGGGTCAATCCCTCCCGCCGCCAGCCAGTAGCGAATCCAGCAGTCATGGGTTCCTCCGGGAAAGGTCATGGCGGCCCGTAAGTCTTCACCCGCAGCCCGTCGTTCAGCGAACCGTTCCTTGAGGGGGGTACTATCGACTCCAATTTCTAAATCGCGATAGTCATTGGAGAGGCAAATCCCCTGACCATTCAAATTCAGACGCGCCAAAATGTACATCGGGACTCGCCGACCATCGGTGACAATCCCCTCTGAAATCAGATAAGGCATTGGTGTGAGAATATGTGCCCCATCAATACCACCGCCCCGAGAACCCAGAACTAAATTGTCACGGGTGGTTCCCCAGGATGCTTGTTTTTCAACGGAGACATCCGTCATGCCATACTTAGCAAAAAAGCCTTTTTCCCGTCCAATAATTAGGGGAGCCGCGTCGGTTAAGGCAATAAAGCCGAGTCGTGCTGTTGGAGTTTCCGGGGCATTTTCTGGGTCAATTTCTACCTCAAATTGGGTTTGGTCATTAATCGGTCCGCAGCTATGGAGTAATAAGCTGCCAGCCGTTGCTGCACCAGCTGTAATCAGGAATTGGCGACGGTTAAATCGGGGCATTGTTTAGTTAAGAATCAACAGTGAGTTTTTAGGTTCTAATCACAGGGGATGAGTGCTTAGAGATAACATAGGGTCGGTTTGATGTTGTGTCCACAATCTAAGAAAAATCACCAGGGGTTTATGTATCGGCAACTACAATTTTTAGATTGTTTTTTATTTTACGCATTTCGGTCATGCGTAACTTGCATCTGAGTGAAAAGGACCCATGAAATAGCAGAAAAAAAGTAGCCATTGATATGATGACCCCAAGGCTAGGGCGACCCGGCAGGACAACCACAAGGGGTCGCCCCCACCTCTTCCCCCTCTCCTCCTCTGTGTCCTCTGTGGCTGAAGTGCTAACCCAGAGGTGGTTAGACCTTCTTCCCGCCATTCTGCGCCAGAGTGGCTATGCTGGAAGTTGCGGGTGCGTTCGTCTCCCCAGCGACCGATAGCCCAATCAAGATTTAACGAAAGTGGTGGGGAAGGTCGTCGCTACATTCATGGCCGTCGGCGCATCCACAATAAACCACCGTCAGCAGCAAACACCCCGATACGCAGCCCAAACCCGCAAACATCACCGGAACCGGAGGAGTCTCTA
>NZ_JARPLC010000257.1:0-2207 GCF_032350395.1 Limnospira sp. PMC 289.06 | reverse complement strand
TCGCTAGTGGTAGCATAGAGTGGTGATAATCTGGATAATTGGGACTGTTAACTTATGGATTATACTGATTGTAAAATGTTTTGTGCATGGTAGGATACTTTTTTCGGTAAGTCTAGGGCTGCTAATATTCGCGCTATGGTAGGACTATGGTAGGATTATGAATGGCGATCGCTTAAATCGGAAATCTTTAAATGTTACACCTTTACGACTACAAGGATTAGTGGATCGGTCTATTGATGTGTTAGAGTCTCTGTTACAAGACCGGGAAGTTTCCCCTTTAGACCGGGCGGCGATCGCTTTAAAAATTCTGGAAGCGACGGGGGTTAATGTCCGTCAAACTTTACCATCTGTTAATGTGAATCTCCCCAACTCTCCCCTAGTTTTGGGTGGTTATGTTAAGATAGAAAATTTCTTGTCTCCCTCGGAAAACAAACAGGCTTTAGAAATAGCGATCGCTTCCGCTGACCAATTTGTGGCATCCACAACTACAACCGGGGCGGTTAACTATCGAGAATCATCGATTTTATATGCTACCAAGTTCCCCGAATACTATCAATTTATGAAACATCGCATTTTAGAAACTTTACCGCAGGTATTATCTCAGTTGAAACATCCCCCTTTTACCGTCACAGAAGTGGAAATGCAGCTAACCGCCCACCATAATGGTGGATATTATAAGATTCATAATGACTCTAGTAGTGCCAAAACGAAAACTCGCACCATCACTTATGTCTATTATTTTTATGACCAACCCAAAGCCTTTACCGGCGGACAACTGCGACTTTATGAAACCGAGTTACGGAATGGTGTCGCCTACAACAAAGAGACCTTTAAGACTATTGAACCCATTAATAATAGTATCGTGTTTTTTGATAGCCGTTGCAAACACGAGGTAATGCCAGTTAGTTGCGATTCCCCGAACTTTAAAGATGGTCGTTTTACCCTAAATGGCTGGCTGCGACGGGCGGAAGACTAACACATCAAAAACCTGGTTAAGTTTGTGTATAAAATAGTTGAGTAATTCCAGATTAATTAGCAGTTCATTAATTCCCAGTAAGTCGGAGGATTAAATAAGTTGTGAATCACGATATTTTCCCTATCAAAAATAAGGCGATCGCCTCGGAAACAGCCCTAGAAAATTTATTGTCTGATTCCCTGGATTTAGTCCAAAATGCCCTAAATAATTCCGAACTATCTCTATCCGCAAGAGTCGAAATAGCTTTAAAAGTTTTGGATCTCTCCGGTGTCTATCATCAATTAAACCGCCCCGCAAATCCTAATGATTATCCCGCAGTTGCTGAGAGTCCCGCCACAGACACCCCCAAGCTATTAGAAGCTAACTTTATCCAGATTGACAACTTTTTATCACCCGAAGAACAAGCAGAAACCTTTAAGATAGCCTTCCAAAATCATGATAAGTTTTTCCCGTCTGGAGTCGCCAACAAGGAAGAAAACACCCGCAAATCTTCAGTTTTACTGGTGCAAAACTTTGATGAATACTACAACCAAATCAGACATAAAATTCTGCAAATTAGACCCAAAATCTTAGCTCAACTCAACTTACCGACTTTTTTGGTTTCCTGGGTGGAAATGCAAATGACAGCCCATAACCATGGAGATTATTATTATATCCATCAAGACATGGATGGCGAAAAAATTGCCAATCGAGTTTTAACATACGTCTACTATTTCTATGAACAGCCAAAACCCTTCTATGGGGGGGATTTAAGGATTTATCCTACCTACATCAACGGTGATAGTTATACCATTGGTGAACAGTTTGTTACGGTGGAACCTCGCCATAACAGCATCATCTTTTTTGATAGTCGCATGAAACACGAAGTTCTCCCGGTTTTCTGTCCTTCTGGGAGGTTCGAGGATAGCCGATTTACTATTAATGGCTGGATTCACCGTTAAAATAACCCTATAGGGGGGTTGACAAGCCACGGAAACTAATGTAAAATATTGACATACTTTTTCATAATAAGAAATTTGTTAAAAAAATAAAATTGTCAAGATTCCCATTATCTAAAATAATACCAGAAGTCAAAGCCAAAAGCAACCCACCCACCCCAAAAAAAATTTTTTGCAACATTTCTTAACATTTCGTTACAAAAGCAAAATTCACGATGCGATCGCCTGAGAGAAAGTTATGGTAGGGGCGGGTTCCGCCGTAGCCTGTTCGGTTCACAGAGGTTAGCTTAGTA
>NZ_JARPLC010000256.1:0-2292 GCF_032350395.1 Limnospira sp. PMC 289.06 | reverse complement strand
CAAATGACTTATGACTTACAACAATAAATTAACAGATAATGCCTAATGCACTTGATTCGTTGTGGGCCTGGCTATCTATTTAGCGATCGTGATTGTTCAGCCCGAGAAGTTCTAAGTACAACGTTAATCCCTATAAACGTTTACATCCCAACTCAAACTGTCAACTTTTTCAAACTCTAAACCTCTCAGAAATTCACCATGAAAGACCTGATCATCAGTATTCGCAGTCTCGCTACCCTCGCGCTTCCTCACCGCTTTCCTCTATCCCCTGCTGATTTTCCTCATTGGTCAGGGCTTTTTCCCCTACCAGGCTAACGGCAGTCTTCTCACTAACTCTCACTCTTGAGGTCATTGGTTCCGCACTCATTGGTCAAACCTTTACCACTGACGATTATTTCTGGAGCCGTCCTAGTGATGTCAATTATAGTTCTGACGCGGAGGCTAACCCCACCGGAGTATCGGGAGGTAGTAATCTGGCTCCAGACAACCCGGAACTGTTGGCACGCATTCAGAACGAAGCCCAGCGTCTTCGTAGCGCCGGGATTGAACCCACCGCTGACTTACTTTATTCCTCCGGTTCCGGTCTTGACCCTCACATTAGCCCCCCTGCTGCGGTTCGCTCAAGTTGAACGGGTCGCCCTTGCGCGTGGCCTGTCTACTGACCAAGTGCGATCGCTGATTACTCAAAATACTGAAGACCGCTTCCTTGGTATTTTTGGGGAGCCTGGTATCAATGTTCTCAAGAGAGAACTTAGCCTTGGATAACCTTTAAATTCAAATCTTCTAATGTTCCAAACCTCCCTATGTATCACCCCACCCAATCCTCCCCAAAGCATCGCCCTTGGTAAGCACAAAGTCTTTATCGGCATGGCACCGGGAGTCGGTAAAACCTATCGAATGTTAGAGGAAGCCCAACAGCTAAAGCAGGAAGGGTTTGATGTCGTCATTGGAATACTGGAAACCCACGGACGAGCAGATACCGCTGAGAAGGCAGTTGGCTTAGAGCAGGTTCCCCTCAAGCAGATCAACTGGCTCTTTCGCACTCTCACGGAATTGGATACCTCTGCTGTACTCGCCCGCTGTCCTCAGCTAGTCCTGGTTGATGAATTGGCTCATACCAATATCCCCGGTTCTGAACGACAGAAGCGTTACCAAGATGTGTTTTGGATTTTGGAAGCGGGTATTGATGTCTATTCCACTATCAATATCCAGCACCTAGAGAGCCTTAATGACCTGGTACACAAAATTTCTGGGGTGGTCGTCCGCGAGCGGGTACCCGATCGCCTACTTGATGAAGCTGATGAAGTCATCGTCGTAGACGTTACCCCTGAAACTCTCCAAGAGCGCCTTCAAGAGGGTAAAATCTATGCCTCTGCCAAGATTGATCGGGCTCTGCACAACTTCTTCCAACGTCGCAATCTTGTCGCTCTCAGAGAATTGGCGCTGCGGTTCGTGGCTGACAATATTGAAGACAATGGCCGACAGAGCCATTCTCAGAGCTATTGCAATATCCAAGAACGGGTTCTGGTCTGTGTTTCAACCTATCCCAGTTCGATTCGGTTATTGAGACGAGGGGCACGCATTGCTAACCAAATGAATGGCCGTTTGTCTGTGCTGTTTGTAGCTCATCCTCATCAATTTCTTTCTAAATCTGAGGCACTCCACATTGAAACCTGCAAACGGATGTGTCAGGAGTTTGAGGGGGAGTTTTTGCGGGTGGAGTCAGATGATGTGGTGACAGCGATTCTTGATACTGCCGTCGAACAACACATCACTCAAATTGTTTTGGGGGAAACTCGACGATCTCGCTGGCAACTACTGATTAAAGGATCTATTGTTCAAAGGTTAATGCGAGGTCTACCCCAGGTTGATTTACACATTATTGGCACTGACCACTAACCCAACAGCTTGATCGCCTCAAATTTAGCTACCCGCAGACAAGCCCCCCGCTATTGTAGGGTTAGCTTTGGGATTACTGATACATTTACGCGACATTTATCCGGCTATTGCCTGACAATGCTACGATAGCACTATTACCCGTTAAGGTAACAGAGGCGGTATCCCGCAAAGCTTTTAGAAAGATTCCAAAAGCACCGTTCCAGTCCCTGGGTTGAACCCACACTCAGGACATCGGAACACTTTTGAGCCACCTAGCTGGGAATGGACATGACCACAGTGAGTACAGGTTTTGCTGGTGTATTCTTCGGTCACATCTACAACTGTGGTTCCAGTTATTTCCCCTTGATGTCTCAGGGTTAGTTTGAATCGATAATGCGCCCATGTCAGCATGGC
>NZ_JARPLC010000255.1:0-2340 GCF_032350395.1 Limnospira sp. PMC 289.06 | reverse complement strand
AAGTACGGTTTTGAATGGGAGGGGTAGACCGTGAGGTCTATCTCGACCCCTAATTTATCGTAACAAATTGAAAACTCAGCCATTCTGAGTTTTCAAAGGAATTAGGAGATTTACCCATGACAAGTGAGTGTATTCGCGTTGGTTTAGCAGCCCCAGATTTTGCCGCTACAGCGGTGATTGACCAAGAGTTCAAAACTATTAAGTTATTGGAATATCGCGGTAAATACGTTGTCCTGTTCTTTTATCCCCTGGACTTTACTTTTGTCTGTCCGACGGAAATTACCGCATTTAGCGATCGCGCTGAAGAATTTTCAGCCATTAACACCCAAATCTTAGGGGTTTCTGTCGATAGTGAATTTTCTCACCTAGCTTGGATTCAAAGCGATCGCCAATCCGGTGGAGTTGGCGACCTCAACTATCCTCTGGTGTCTGACATTAAAAAAGAAATCAGCGCCGCCTACAACGTACTTGACCCAGAGGCCGGAATTGCACTGCGGGGTCTGTTCATTATCGACAAAGGCGGCATTATTCAACACGCCACTATCAATAACCTTGCCTTCGGTCGTAATGTAGACGAAACCCTACGCACCTTACAAGCGATCCAATATGTTCAAGCCAACCCCGACGAAGTTTGTCCCGCAGGTTGGCAGCCAGGAGACAAAACCATGAACCCCGACCCAGTGAAGTCTAAAGAGTTCTTCGCCGCTATCTAATCAACAATAGTGTATAGTTAGCACTTCACTCCCACAGGGGGCTAGGGGCTTAGTTCCTCAAGAAATGGGTCTAAAGCCTCCCCTGGTAGGGGATGAATCTGTAACCTAATCTTTGCACTGATCTTCTCAAAACAATTCTTCTGTTATCAAAGGAGAAGAAATGTAATAAACGCGCTTGCCAATGAGATTCACGATGATTCAACCCCTGACTCCGATTGCTGGCAGTTTGCTAGGGAGTTTCCTCTTGATCGGCGGTGAGACGCCAACCGGAGTAGAAACCCCACCAGAGAACCCAGTCAACTCTGCGAGCGGTGCTTTGCACAAATCCTATCTACCGACCTTGAATCTGGTGCATCTATCCCTCTCGATCGGGAGTGGGAACAAACGACAGTAGTTGAGAATTTGGAGCATCCCTGGGGATTAGCGTGGCTCCCTGACGGGACGATGCTGATTACTGAGCGACCAGGACGCTTACGGATAGTGCGCGATGGCATTCTCGACCCCACTCCTGTGGCCGGGTTGCCAGAGATTTTAGCCCTCAATCAGGGGGGTTTACTGGATATTGCCGTTCATCCCCGGTTTGAGGAAAATTCGTTGATTTATTTCACCTATTCCCAAGGAACCCAGGAAGCCAATGGCGTGGCAGTGGGTCGAGGGGAGTTGAGGGGAAGCAGCCTAGAGAATGTGGAAGTGATTTTCCAAGCTGCTCCTTTGAAACGGGGAGGACAACATTTTGGATCGCGCATGGTTTGGTTACCTGATGATACTCTGCTGGTGGCGATTGGTGATGGGGGGAATCCACCCGTGCAACTGGACGGGGAACTGATTCGCTTACAGGCTCAAAATCGAGGGAGTCATTTGGGTAAGATTGTACGCCTGAATGACGATGGCTCAATTCCGAGTGATAATCCTTGGCAGGGAGACCCTAATAGTGACCCGGCTATTTGGAGTTATGGTCATCGGAATATTCAGGGGTTGGCGATTGATTCCCAACGGGGTCACGTTTGGTCTACGGAACATGGTGCCCGTGGTGGGGATGAGTTGAATCGGATTGAAGGAGGAGAAAATTACGGCTGGCCTCTTGTTACCCATAGTCAGGAATATACAGGGGGGCGAATTTCCGATCGCCAATCCCATCCAGATATGGTTGACCCCGATATCGTCTGGACACCGGCGATCGCTCCGTCCGGGTTAGCCGTGCATGGGGGCGATTTGTTTGCTGGGGGTTTGGTATCCCAATCGGTGCATCATATCCAATTAAATGAGTCCGGTGAGGTGATAGACCAACGAGCGATCGCGATCGCGAGCGCGTGTGCGGGATGTTCGGGAAAGTCCTGATGGTCATCTCTATGTGTTGACTGATGCCGCCCCCGGGCGGTTAATTCGACTTCATTAACTCTAGCGGTGCGAGACGTTCAGGCATGAAATAGGGTTGAAATACCTGAAATAACCGCCTGGTGGGGACTTAAACCCCTTGGTTGAATATAAGGAGATCTCTCCTGACCATCCTCATAACTGTTTATATGTCCCAACATTCGGTATAGAAATATACCAAATAAGGCAGGGAACCCAAGGTCAAAACGAACTAACTCATACAAATTCCTATAGGAAGCCCAGAAATGGATAA
>NZ_JARPLC010000254.1:1707-2288 GCF_032350395.1 Limnospira sp. PMC 289.06 | reverse complement strand
TGAGTTTCACCGTCTACGGGTTCATCCTCATCAACAGGAGTTTCACCGTCTACGGGAGTTTCACCGTCTACGGGAGTTTCACCGTCTACAGGAGTTTCACCGTCTACGGGAGTTTCACCGTCTACAGGAGTTTCACCGTCTACAGGAGTTTCACCGTCAACAGGAGTTTCACCGTCTACAGGAGTTTCACCGTCAACAGGAGTTTCACCGTCAACAGGAGTTTCACCATCAACAGGAGTTTCACCGTCTACGGGAGTTTCACCGTCAACAGGAGTTTCACCGTCTACCGGTTCCTCATCAACGGGTTCCTCATCAACAGGTTCCTCATCAACAGGTTCCTCATCAACAGGTTCCTCATCAACGGGTTCCTCTTCTACAGGTTCCTCTTCTACAGGTTCCTCGTCTACGGGTTCCTCGTCTACAGGTTCCTCTAACTCGAAATCCTCTGATACAGTAGATGTGTTACCCGCAGCATCAGTGGCTGTAGCTGTCAAAATTCCGGCACTGAGCTCCTCACTCGTGATACTCCAGTTACCATCCCCGTCAGCAGTGGCTGTACCGATAGAGTTACCATCTAGGAA
>NZ_JARPLC010000254.1:0-1698 GCF_032350395.1 Limnospira sp. PMC 289.06 | reverse complement strand
CCGTGAAGCTAAACTCACCTTCTGCTAAGGCTGTGGCTGGGGTAAATGTCCAGTTACCATCCCCGTCAGCAGTGGCTGTACCGATAGAGTTACCATCTAGGAAGACTTCTACTGTGCTTCCGGGTTCTGCGGTTCCTTCAATCACACCGTTGGTGATATCACTGGTGGTGATTTCTGGTGCATCCGGTGCGCTAGTATCGACAGTTAAGCTAACTGTAGTCGATTCATCTGATGTGTTACCCGCAGCATCAGTGGCAGATGCCGTGAAGCTAAACTCACCTTCTGCTAAGGCTGTGGCTGGGGTAAATGTCCAGTTCCCTGAATCATCAGCAGTGGCTGTCCCAAGACTTGTACCATCTAGGAATATCTCTACTGTGCTTCCCGGTTCTGCGGTTCCCGTGATTTCTGGGGTGGTATCCTTGGTTGCGCCAGTAGTGGTAATCGTTGGTGCATCCGGTGCTATGCCATCGACTAATATGGCAGTGGTATCATCGATCGCATTGAGTGTTAAAACTGCACTCATGCCATTACTATTGACAATGGTAGCTCCATCTGCTACAATCAGTTCTGCCCCTACTTCTATCCCGTCTAAGTCTTCATCTCCTTCGGCAACCGTGTAACGGAAGCTGTGGGTGGTAGCAGATGACCCATCACCCACCAGGGCGGCATTCACCACACCCCCGGTATCCAGGGTAATGGGCAGGGAGACTTCACCAGAGATAGTCACCGCTTGTGAGAACGTGACGGTAAATTCGAGTTCCTGTCCAATGCCGTAGTTATTGGCCGTGGGAACGCTAACACTGGCAATGCGGGGCAGGGGTTCTACAATGATGGTGATGGTGTCGGTTTCCGCACTGAAGGCCGTAGTACCTCCATTGATGCTGACATTTTCCGAGTCTCCGGCATTACCAAAGGTTTGGTCCCAGGCGCGGAAGGTGATGCTGTTGTTGACTGTGCCACGAAAGTTGGCGTTGGGCGAGAAGAATAGGCGAGTATTGGGATTGTCTGGGAGTAACAAGGCGCTGGTGTCCGAGACGGCCCCCACTGCTGTCCATTCTGTGCCGTTATTAAGGCTGTAGTACCAAGTGCCATTGGTTTCATCTAGGGCGGTGATGGCGATACCTGTAACTGGGTCACTATCTACATCAGTGACGTTTTCACCAAGGGTGACTATTTCGCTAATTAGCCAGCCGACCTCTCCGGTGGGGGGGGTAGCTTCTAAGGTTTCATTAAAGGCAAATTCGATGTCCTGGCTATTATCGAGGACCGGGGCATCATTAACCGGGTTGATGGTGATGGTGGCGGTGGCTGTATCGCCACTATAAGCCGTGGTGCCGCCATTGGTGCTAACGTCGGCCGTAGTCCCCACTGACAGTCCATCTGATTGGTCCCAGGCGCGGAAGTTGTAAGTGGCTTCTCCTCTGTAGTCGGGGTTGGGGACAAACCGGACTTGGCTGCTGCCGTCCAGGAGTAGGGCGTTGGTTTCGCTAACTGTTGGGAAGTTTACCCAAGTCGTGTCGCCGTCCGTGCTGTATTGCCAGGTGCCGTTGCTGCTGTCAGCTTCATAGATGGCTTTGGCGGGTGAGGCAAATACAGTGTCATTGGTGTATACTTGGCTGATGGGATTGCCACCATCGAAGCCCGTGAGCAGGATGTCGATATCGCCGTCGCCATTGAAGTCTGCTGTGGCTACCGAAC
>NZ_JARPLC010000253.1:0-2383 GCF_032350395.1 Limnospira sp. PMC 289.06 | reverse complement strand
TTTATCCTCAGTGGTGCGGATAATTTCGACCAATACAGCGATCGCATCGGGATTTCCTGGGTCGATTTTCCCTAAACTCTCTGCTGCCTGCATCCGACTGTCCTTTTCTGGGCAATTCTCAATAAGTTCAATCAGTGCGGACATCGCCAAGGGTCTAATGGTTTGTGGTATCACCTCTCTCGCCGCTTCTTCGATGGGTTCTAAAAAGGTTTGCCATTCCTGTTTTTCAGTATTTAAATAACCAAACCCCCACTTCACCACCTGCCGCACAATATCGGTAGCCAGAGAACAAGCCTTAAATTGATTAATTTCAGCAGCAGCCAGCAAATATGTTTTATATTCATAAAAATCTCTGACCCCATCCTCAAACTCAACCAACGCCCGAATCAAATCCTCCTTCTTCTGAGCCTGAATATCCTTACGCCCCAACCAACACAAAATCACCTGCTTCCACTGCTTCTCAAAAATCCGATACCGCCTCCCCGCCACCGGAGAATCAACATGATTCCGAGGCAGAAAATAATCCCAATCCTCCACCGCCAACGCTGCAAAATACTCCTGAAACGTCGCATGATAAAAGGCAAAAATACTATCGCCGCGTCCATCTCTGCCCACCCGATTTAACCAACCCAACCGCAACACCAAATCAGCCCACGAAGTCTGATCTGATTCCTCCCCTAGATGCTCTTCCACCAAAGCCTGTGATAACCGAAATCGCTGCCGGGGCAAATTCAGCGCAGCCTTTGCCAGTTCCCCCCAATTGCCGATTCAAATTCTGCTTTAATTTCGTGGTATTCGTGCCACCAACTTCCGCATACTTTTCCAAGTCATTTAAATTCTGATTCCACTCATAAATTTTTCGCAGGTAACGCTGATATAACTCCGCCTGAGTGTCCGGCAACGACCCATCCCAAATCATGCATAGCATCGTCAAACACAAGGGATTTTGGACTAAATCAAGGAGGTTTTCCCGTCCCGGTTCATGGAGGGCGGCGATTAGAGCATCTGCAGGAGTTGGGGTTGAATTTTTCATCGCATTCTGGTGGGAGTCAGGCATAAATTACTAGGAATTACCTATTGACAAAACAACCAAATAGTGCCTTGATAAATCTTGAGTTATCCAGTCAGAAAATACCCCCTAGTTTACATGATAAACCCTGGCTAAATTTGACTAACCTACCGGACAAGAGTAGCGATCGCCCCCGCCAATAATCTGCATAAATTTAGTTGAGGTTTAACTGCTTGAGCAGGGCTTCACCTGTGGTCTGGGGAACATTATACTCAGATAGAGTTGTTGCGTCAATTGCACCGCCGCCATAGGTCAAAACTCCCCATTGCCCCTGTTCTTTTCGGAGCAACATCATCCCCGCTGTTTCCCCTTGCTGCCAAGTAAGTAAAGCCGTGTCATCAGCGATCGCCATTTTTTCAATGGTTGGGGTAGGCAACCCTGCTGCTAAGGCTCCCGGTTCCAAAAACATAAGGGCAATGCGCTGTATTTCTTGGCGGTCTGAAGTTGGCTGATTGCTGACTGTGAAATTATTGAGGTCAAACTGTGCAGAAATTTCCATGATCTGCTCTCTCGCACCGAGTTCTAGCTGATGCCAACGGGCTTTATCTGTAGTCATGTTGATCGCCATTTTTTCAATGGTTGGGGTAGGCAACCCTGCTGCTAAGGCTCCCGGTTCCAAAAACATAAGGGCAATGCGCTGTATTTCTTGGCGGTCTGAAGTTGGCTGATTGCTGACTGTGAAATTATTGAGGTCAAACTGTGCAGAAATTTCCATGATCTGCTCTCTCGCATCGAGTTCTAGCTGATGCCAACGGGCTTTATCTGTAGTCACGTTGATCTGTCGGTTTCCAACTAACTATACAATGGTCTGGCGAGCTTCTGGGAGTAGCACAAAAACCTCATCAGAGTGGAAGTAGCGAATTGCATAGATATCTGCGTTCTCATTGAGCCAATATCCGGCACCATCACCCTCACTAGCCAGAGATGAAGAGGCATAAACAACTTGAATCAAGCCCTGGGAGTCAGTCATGGTGCAGATCTGATAACGCAAATTCCCGACAATTTTTTCCTGTTTTTGACAGGCTCGCCGGGTCAAACGCTCAAATTCTGTATAAATTGCCTCGGCGTTGTAGTGCCTCGATGCCAACCCAGAGGGGCTGGATAAAGTAACGGGAGATGAGGCGATCGCAGCGTTTTGGGGTAGAAAAGACTCGGAAGATGGTCTTATAGTCTGCTCAGTAGTCTGCCCAGTTGTCAACTGCCCACAAGCCAATAATCCACAACTCAACCCCAGGAGTCCAGCCCAGCTCAAAGTTTTGATTAGGGGTCGAGATAGACCTCACGGTCTACCCCTCCCATTCAGCAGCAGAACCG
>NZ_JARPLC010000252.1:0-2386 GCF_032350395.1 Limnospira sp. PMC 289.06 | reverse complement strand
CTCTCGACCCCTAACATATAGCGAAATGCTCTTACCGTGAACCATGATTATCTACTGTCCAAAACTCATTTTCCAAGCATCATGAAAAGAGATCTAAAACAATGGTTAAAAGCGGGTGTGCTAGATAACGGCGTATTTGAGGATACAGAAGCAGGGACACCTCAAGGAGGGGTAATAAGTCCACTTATAGCCAACATCGCACTGTTGGGAATTGAAAGGCTAGTTAAAGGAATGTATCCTAATAAAGGAACGGCTACCCAAGTTAACTTGATAAGATACGCCGATGATTTTGTAGTCATATCCAAAGACTTAGGAATCATTGAACAGTGCAAAACTGCTATTTCCGAATGGTTAAAACCTGTTGGATTAGAGATTAAACCTGAAAAGACTCGAATCTGCCATACACTCAAACCCATTGAGTATAACGGCAAAGCAGAGGAACCCGGATTTGATTTCTTAGGTTTCAATATTAGGCAATATCCTGTAGGAAAATATAGAACTGGGAAAATCCAACATGGGAAACCATTAGGAAACAAAACACATATAAAACCCAGCCAAAAAGCAGTTGTTGCCCACACAGAAGTGATAAAAGGTGTAATTAAACGATATAAGACAGCACCTCAATCAGCCCTGATAAGTAGACTAAACCCAATTATAAGAGGATGGGCAAACTATTACTCAGCAGTAGTCTCAACAGAGACCTTCAATAAGCTAGACTTCATAATCTGGCAAATGTTACGGGCATGGACAGTATCAAGATGCGGAAAGGCAAGTCACGAAAAGCTAAGTAATTATTTCAGACATGGAACAATTAAACTTAGCAATGGGAAAGAAAGACACGAAAATTGGCTGTTCCAAACCAAAGATGGGTTACATCTGTTCAATCACAATTGGACTCCAATTATCAGACATACCCTAATACTCCCCGACGCAACACCATACGACGGAAACTGGACTTACTGGGCAACCAGGAAAGGACAAGCAATCGACACGCCAAACAGGGTAGCAAAACTACTCAAAAAGCCAAAAGGCAAGTGTACCTGGTGCGGGCAATACTTCACCCCATCAGACTTAGTTGAAGTAGACCACATTGTACCTAGAAGCCTCGGCGGAAAGGATGAATACAAGAACCTTCAGCTATTACACCGCCACACCCGCGATGATAAGACGGCGCTCGATAACGCCAACGCTGCATCCTTAACAATGGAGCAGTCTGCGCGTGCGTCACATCAGGAAGTTTTTTCCTGTCTATGCCAATTATCGGGATGTGGAAGCACCACTAGAGCCGTGTGAAGGGAAACTTTCATGCACGGTTTTGAATGGGAGGGGTGAAGGCGACTTCACTCTCGACCCCTAATTAATAAACTTTCATCTCGATGCTATGCCGAATCATAACTCCTCAGAAACTGAGTTGCTCAAGGCAATTCTGGAGCCGATGCTGGAAGACTTCCAATATTGGTTTGGGCGATCGCGACAACTCCTGGAAACTGAGAACATCCCTTTTCTGAGTGAACAGCAACAATCAGAAGTCCTAGATCGCATTAAACAAGCCCAGGAAGAGGTCAACACCGCTAAAACACTGTTTCACGCCACCGGATGTCAAGCCGGGATTGAAATGAAGGTGCTAATGCCGTGGCATCAACTCTTAACTGATTGTTGGCGCATTGCTAACCGCTTTCGTTTGGAATCGAAACCCCAGATCGAAAATGGAAATCCCAGTTAAGTTCTAGGGACCGCAGGCTATAGGTAGGTTTTCTCAACTGTTCCTTTCCCGGTTTCGATTTTTAGAGAAACTGTAGCGGTTGCTCCCTAATTTACGGTAAAGTTGTGGTAAATAGAACAAAATCTTAGCCTCGATTCATTAGCTTTTAACAAGGCCCAGTTTTCATCAATTATCCCTACCCCAAGGAGTAAATCATGTTACATCTGCTTTATATTCTGGCTTTTACCACTCTGGCATTTATAGCAGTACGCAATTTAATTCGTAGCCTGTTGACTGTTGGTATGGACTCTCAGCGCTATAATTCTCACTCGGCGGGTGGCTTTAGGTCAGCGGATTCCCGAAATTACCAGAACATCCATCCAGAATTACTAGATGAGTCAGGAAATGTACTCAAAGAACCTTTGCTGGTGATGCGTTCCCTCTCAGTCCAAGATGCGCGAACTCAGCTAGATAACCTTTATCAATCTTCCCCCGGTTCTTCTGAAGAAACTAGAGATGATAGTTAGAAACCAACCATAGAAACCCTAGGGCGGAGGATAGCTTAACCATCTTGAACCTGCCCTTATATTGCCATGGAAAAGCTGAAATGTATCAGGTTAATACAACATATCAGCAATTCTCATTTTGGCGAAAACCTGTTCAAGTCCCCAGCATCCCTGTATC
>NZ_JARPLC010000251.1:0-2413 GCF_032350395.1 Limnospira sp. PMC 289.06 | reverse complement strand
GTGAAATTCGGTGAAAATGCGATCGCACCACAAAAAACCACCGTGGGGAAAGGGCTAGTAGGGGCGGGTGCTAGATCCGCCATCGGGAAAACCAGCCAACTACCTGCACCCGCCCTTCTTCTTCTTTAACACCACGGGGAAAACCAGCCAACTACCTGCACCTGCCCTTCTTCTTTAACGCCCCTACATTGGGCGCGTTATTCGAGGTCGAAATTGGGTGAAAAGGCGATCGCCTCATCTCTGAGAAAAACCAACGGGTGAGCGGAGCCTTCCCAACAGAAACCACATTTTCAGCGGTGGCAGATCTCCTTTGATTCAACAACTATATATCTAAACCGTCCGCTGCAACACGGTTGTTAGCTTGTATTCTATTCAACAATACTCGCCACCTCTAAAACTTGTCCTTGTAAGAGTCGATAAGTTTTTTCAAATCCTCGAATCTGTCGGGGAATTTCTCATCAAGTTTTTTCCGAAACGATAACCAGTAAGACTCAAGAAGAGAACCATTTTTTGTATCCTCATGAAAAATATTTGTGATCACCCATGGACTTTTATATGACCCATAAATCTGATGATTGTTGCAAAAGGCGTTGAGAATAGATTCCTTGTGTGTTGGTGACAAGAATGAGTAAATTGGATAAAACTTGTCTACACAGTTCAGAGATTCCTGGAAACTAGTAACTCGTTCAAATTTCTTAATAAATGCTTCGATGCTATCATTCAAAATGACTTTGAATTTATTGGATTCATAAGGCAATCTTTCCATCAAATTTAATACTTCATCTGGTGAGGCTTCTTTCAGTTTTACTTGTACAGAATCCATAAGAAAATCAATATAAGCAGCATTCGCTAATATCTCTTTATCCTGACAGTTTATGCCACTGGCGACGTTCATCTTCTCGATGAACCTTATTGCCTTCAATCTACATGGATCGCTCAAGTTTTCCACAGCATTATCCACTCTACGAAGATATGTAATCACTTTTGGCCAATTTTCGTCAGTGACTTCATCAAGAATAATAGAAGACAGATTTTCAGTTAAAATATTTCCGACATTCTCTCTGTGCATTCTAGCTACAGCATTCAGTGCAGAAAACTGTCTCTCCTTTTCATCTTCTGGGAGATCTTCTGTTAAGAGACTCCTAGTTAATCCGATAACAATGTCTTTGATTAGAGAAACCCGAGGACGAGCCAAAAGTCCTTTTTGGAAATATTGAACTGCCTGATTTGGATTGGTAGGAAAGTAAACAGACTTGATATCTTCCCAAATTATATTTAGAGCCAAACGACCTTGAACTGGAGGGCGCTGCAAGAGATATGTGACTGCGCTCCGCATATGATAACGCGCTAATTCTGCTGTCGCCTCAAATGGTTCTTCCAGAGATGCCATTGATGGATGAGCACATCGACTTCTATCTTCACACAATCTTGTGATATCTGCTTTTTCTATAGGTGAAATAAGTGCAAATTTGCTTTCTGCTATATTAGGAATATCCGACTCAAACTTCCAAAGTCCTTTGACATCAGAGTTTTTACTCATGTTTTCAAACTGCTGCAATAGCTGATAAGCCTCACCATTCCCTACCTGGTCTAGCTGCCTTAATTTGTGGATGAAGTCAAATACAACAGCATTCCAGGTAGAAACAATACAAGAACGATATGCCCCAGCGCGGTAACAAGCTACAGCTTCCTGAAGAAACTTTTTGGCTGACTTATCTATACATAGAATTATTAGCTCATCAAGATCAATGAATGTTTGGTACATGAGTGAAAATTTAAGGTGAGTTACTTTACTTTAACTATTCTACTCTATCTACAGCAAAACACCTGGCGGCGGACTGAACCCGCCACATTTGGGTAAAATATCTTCTAACAATCACCTATCCTCAAGGCGATCGCACTACAAAAAACCGCCGTGGGGAAAGGAAAGGGCGGGTGTATATAGCTGGCTGGTGTGTTCGATAGCTGACTGCTGCACCCGCCCCTACATTGGGCGTCTTATTCGAGATCGAAATTGGGTGAAATTGGGTGAAAATGCGATCGCACTACAAAAAACCGGCGGCGGGAATGCGATCGCACCACCTCACCAAAACCGGCGGCGGGAATGCGATCGCACCACCAAAAACCGCTGACTAACGGCTAATATTCCCCGGTCTTGAATTTAAACGCCACCAGGTTAAACTCCCCAAAATTAACCCAATTAGACAACTCGCAACCAACTTATAGCTTTGTAATTTGCCTCGCGCCCTTTGCTTTTTGGGCGGGACTGGAAACCCGGCGGGCATAGGGGATAATTCCCCGTTGTGTTCCCTGGTATCATCTTCCTGGGCTTGACGGGATCTCATATCGTTTTTGCGCTGTTGCATAATAGAAAATGATATTCTCAAATAAATCAAGATGGATTGTCCTTATT
>NZ_JARPLC010000250.1:0-2428 GCF_032350395.1 Limnospira sp. PMC 289.06 | reverse complement strand
AGCCCAGCCCGTCAGCGCTCCAGGGGGTTGACAAGCCGAGCGAATCGGGATATGATGGAGTCATATCTTAGATAATGGGAGGCATGACTTTAATAAAAAAATTGCAACTATCCCATTATGTAATATAGTAGCAGAAGCGCCGCCCAAAAGCAAGGGTTCCCCAAAAAAAAGTGGCGCGGGGGCGCAAGGATAATTTTTTTTTTTATTTTTTCGGATAAAATTAGTTGTAGGGGCGGGTGCGCGATCGGCCACACACCTCACCAGCCAACTACCTACACCCGCCCCAGAGTGCTGTAGGGGCGGGCGGGTGCGCGATCAGCCACACACCTCACCAGCCAACTTTCTACACCCGCCCCTGGCTGCGCGTAGGGTGCGTCACATCCAATCAGCCACTGGGAAAGGAAAACGAAAAACTTGCTGATGTGACGCACCTTCTGAGGCCATAAGACACACCGGGAACTATATACACCCGCCCCCACGCCATAAAACACACCGGGAACTATATACACCCGCCCCTAGGGTTCTGCATGGTAGTGTTACCTGGGTTAAAATTGAATTTGGGCTGTTAGACATCCTTGCGAAACAACAACTAAAATTTGTATCGTATCGAGGCCGAAGCCTCCCATTTTTTTGGAACACGCCACCCGGAGCAGAATGGCGAGGTTATTGGTCTATCCTTAAATTTGACGACTAACTAACATAGACTAACCCCCAACCAAGAAGCGATCGCTCAAGAGGTAACCGATCGACCCTTAAACTCAAAAACCGCCCCGGTGCAATCCGGCCGCGGTTTCTTTTGTAAAGTGCAACTACTTGCAGTTATTTTGGTTCGCTAGGTAGCTATCAGCGAACTCAGTTAAAACCCTCCGCAGTTCTCGCTTAGGTATAACCGCAAGTTTGTCTTTTAAATCCTGAGCTACTCTAATGCCAAACAGTATATTCGCGGGTTGAGATCCTTCCTGTTTCAGCTTACTTGGATTCTTGTCTGTGAAAAAGTTGGGATTGCCAACTCGATCATAAACGCCTCTTCTGCCTCTTTTCATTTTTTTACCCTCTGTAAAGTTTTGTAAACAATTGCACGTTTTCGGTACTATTGTGTATAATCTTATCAGAGGGATAGGGAAAGAGCCGTTGCAGCGGCTCTGACCCATCAAATCTCTCAAAACGGTTAAGAACCAATTAACTCATCAGTTGAGGATTCTATATGTATGCTACCACACAGAGCCAATCTTTGGCAAGTATCTTGTACAGCAAAGCCGCCGTCGCGCGGATTTGTGGTTGCTCTCACCAAATTATTGCCAGGGTTGAAATTTGGTGGAAAGTAATTTTTGTTGTTTTCAAAAAGGGTCACGGGTTGAGACCCAAGTTTGTCAGTAAAAAATCTTTTCATCAAAACTTCCAAACCTTCAGGAAACGCCACACCGGGAAGCTAGAAATATACCCCCACAATGAACCCTATAAATTTGCTGTTGTTAATCCCCAGGGAGACACCTATGAAGTGTCCATCGAAGAAGAGGAAATAACTTGCACTTGCCAGGATTTTGATTTCCAGAGTAAAAGCCGTGATGTACTTACCCTAGAAACCGGAACGCGCTGGATTCCCAAGTGTAAGCATATTCACAAAGTATTAGAACTTGGCGATAGGGAGGAGCTTAGAGATTTGATCAACTCTGAAGGGGGTGTTGAGTTTGACGCAGACGACAACTGGTTAATCAGTGATGATTGGGTCAGTGATTATGAATACTCCCAAGTGCCACCCAACTGGTAATTTTCGGTAACTTCCAGGAAGGTGATTAATCCCTCCCTTCACCCAACCTCGCCAACACAACGACTAAGGAATCCATCATGACCACCACTATCTATAAAAAACTGTTAACCGTCCGAGCCTCAATCTCCGGTCTAAACAAAAGCGGGTACAACAAATTTAAGCAGTTTCATTGCTCGACTAATGTTTATTTTTTCAAAAAAAAAAATAGCCCAGCCCGTCAGCGCTCCAGGGGGTTGACAAGCCGAGCGAATCGGGATATGATGGAGTCATATCTTAGATAATGGGAGGCATGACTTTAATAAAAAAATTGCAACTATCCCATTATGTAATATAGTAGCAGAAGCGCCGCCCAAAAGCAAGGGTTCCCCAAAAAAAAGTGGCGCGGGGGCGCAAGGATAATTTTTTTTTTATTTTTTGGGATAAAATTACCTGTAGGGGCGGGTGCGCGATCGGCCACGGGAAAAACCAGCCAACTACCTACACCCGCCCCAGAGTGCTGTAGGGGCCGGCGGGTGCGCGATCAGCCACACACCTCACCAGCCAACTACCTACACCCGCCCCAGGCTGCGCGTAGGGTGCGTCACATCCGATCAGCCACTGGGAAAGGAAAACGAAAAACTTGCTGATGTGACGCACCTTCTGAGGCCATAAGACACACCG
>NZ_JARPLC010000249.1:0-2434 GCF_032350395.1 Limnospira sp. PMC 289.06 | reverse complement strand
TGCTCAATACATCAATGATAACGGACTGGCTTGGTTCTACTCTGACTGTATCATCGTTGGCTATGGGTGGCTGATTTCCGAGGGAGACATCTTCGGGGACAATGGGAGCCGCCATATTGAAAAAGTAATCGACCTGGGAGGTAAACATGGCTGGTGATTTTCCAGCATGACCTGCAAATAACCCCACTTCTTGGACTTGTAAATCACGGATAAAACTGCCAACTGTATTCCAATTTATACCATCTCCAGAAGATTTGAGAGTCCATAAGTTTCCTTGTCGATTTACATTCAAATATCGAGCTTCTCCCGTAGCCACGGAACCAGAAACCATCACACGGGAACTACCATTAGTGGTAGAAGCACCAAATACTGATAAACCTGACCCAGTTTGAGATACATTAAACCTTAACCAATTCCGCTCATCTTGCTCTACCAAAATTCCCTGCATTTGCTTGGCTACAGTGGGGTCGGAAGCGAATTTAATTTGTAACTCAAAATCTTCGTTGGCGGCGGGTTGCATGAGTCGCGCAATGGTCCGATTTTGATTCCACAAATCAGTATTAGCGGGGACAGAAAGTTCTAAATAAGCATCACTTGTCCCGGTTCCTGTTAAAGCATAGGAGGAATTGGCTAGAGGTTTAATAAAATTCCATTCTGGCTTGAGGTTGCTGCTATTAAAGTCATCGGAGTTGAAGGCTAAATCTAATTCCGAAATACCCAGAAATACAGTGGCTTCGTTGGAGGTAGCACCATGATTATCTTCGACGGTATAAGTAAAGCGATCGCCACTGATATAGGAACCATTATGATTGTAAGTAACTACCCCATTTTGAATACTAACAGTGCCGTGGTTGGGTTCAGTAACGATAGTTACAGTATTCGGCATCAAGCTACCGTCAATATCTTCATCATTACTAAGAACTCTAATATTAACACTATTTCCTTGGCTAACTCTACTGTGATCATTATTGGCGATCGGTGCGAGGTTTGGTCGCTCTTCTCCATAGGGAACAACTGTAACATCACCAAAAGTGGCATCATAATAGTGAGCAACTAGGAGCAATGAACCATGAGACAAGGCTCTGAAATCTGATGATGATTTAAAGGAT
Organism: Limnospira sp. PMC 289.06; assembly: GCF_032350395.1. Taxonomy (NCBI): domain Bacteria; kingdom Bacillati; phylum Cyanobacteriota; class Cyanophyceae; order Oscillatoriales; family Sirenicapillariaceae; genus Limnospira; species Limnospira sp. PMC 289.06. Next base: position 1,325 of record NZ_JARPLC010000249.1, on the reverse strand, counting down.
TGACGATCCCATTCTGTGGGTTCCGGTTCGCTTTCTTCCCAAACTTTAAAGCTATAAATACTACCATCATCTACCGTCTGCGATCGCATCTTGAAATTGTAGGTATTCCCGGCTTCGAGAGTGATGTTTCTGCCACTATTAAAGAAGGTTGATCCTTCTAAAGACAAGCCACTGCTCATGTGATAAAAACCAATTTCCCCATGAGTGCGCCACTGAACATAAGGCTGGGTTCCACCATCGGGTTGATGTCCTTTCCATCGCATTAACAGACCGATTATCCCATTAGTATTAGTTTCATGAATCGTAATGGGAACAGTGGCTTCGTAATCATCCCATCCAATGTCACCAATAGCAATTAAGCGGTCATAACCTGTTTCAGCGGTGCGGACTCCATCATCTGTTAAAGTCCACAGACCATCTACCACTTGTGCTACATCGTTAATTTGATCAACTTCACTCCAGTCAATGGAATAAGTTTTCGGCCAAGCATTTCCTAATTCATGTTTAATAGTGACAGATTCGGTAGCAATATGACCCAGTGTATCAACTGCTGTAATGACAACTATATCATCGTGATCAGATGCGGGGTTGAGATCAGTGTAAGCAATTTCAACGTTAAAGTCGCCATTTCTTGATAAACGAGGATTCCTCGATTCACCATGAACATTAAGACGAAGAGGAATTTCTGGTCCTCCATTGAGTGAGTAGCTTAGAGAAGATATACCGTCTGGGTCGAAAGCGTAACCAAGGATATTGACCCAAACTAGAGGCTTACCAATATGACCAAAACTCTGTTCTGAACCATACCAGATATCAAGAACGGTGGGATTTGGGTCTGCTGATGGTTCTTGAATGGTGATGCTAACATTCGCTAGGTTAGAGGTAGCGCCATCATTATCTTCTACGGTATAAGTAAAGCTATCCGTACCGCTAGATGAACCGTCATGGCTATAGGTGATTGTTCCGTTAGGGTTAACGGTGATATTACCGTAGTTGGGAGAGTCAACTACCGTCACCGTATCTGGGATTAAAACACCATCAAGGTCGCTATCATTATTAAGGACGTTAATGGTAACGGCGTTTCCGGTGCGGACCGTGGCGTTATCATCATTAGCGGTGGGGGGTTGATTTTCTTGGATAGTCAGGGAGACGGTGGCTAGGTTAGAGATAGCGCCATCATCATCTTCTACGGTATAAGTAAAGCTATCCGTACTGGTAGATGAACCGTCATGGCTATAGGTGATTGTTCCGTTAGGGTTAACGGTGATAGTACCGTAGTTGGGAGAGTCAACTACCGTCACCGTATCTGGGATTAAAACACCATC
>NZ_JARPLC010000248.1:0-2476 GCF_032350395.1 Limnospira sp. PMC 289.06 | reverse complement strand
CCTCGCCTCTGACCATCCCTACAACTGTTTATATGTCCCAACGATTTGTATCAAAGTGATACTAAGTCAAGGCAGGGAACTCAAGGTCAAAACGCCAAAATGGAAATCTTAATGATTCCTTAACAATTGCGGAGAGAGTGACGGCGATAGCCATCCCCAGTTTGAGAAGTCATAACCCTAGGACTGAAGCGGGAAACGGAAGGCTCAGAGATACAACCTAGTATCGGAAATAACGAGACCACTCACTGCCAATCACCCATGATTAGGGAAACCGAATGTCCGGACTGAACCATCGTAATAACTCAAGTAGCGAAACAGGTTGACACGCTACGTCCAAAAGGGCAAGGGGAAAAGTAGGAGCCTTTTAACACTACCTACACAGACCTTTAAAAGTACCCCGGTGGACAGGACAAATATAAAGGTGAAAAGCCCATATAAACGGAACGTCATAATTCTTCCCAGGCTCTAACAATCTGGTCGAGAAAGTTAGTAGTGATAAATGTAAGCGGATGCCCGGGAAGAGGGGAGATGTGACCAGAAGCCAAAGCCCCACTGTAATGGTCGGGATATGCTAACAGGTCACGGTTTGACAGTAAGGAATAGAGATTAGTAGGTGTACAAATGACGATAGCGAGTTCAAAGAGAGGATTTGGGAAACCCAGTCCAATCAAGACTACGACCAACGTATGGAAGGCAATCCCATGGGCGAAAGTTCAACGGAAAGTCTTTAAGCTCCAAAAGTGTATATTCCAAGCAGCTAAATCGGGACAGAGCGCAAAGGTTAGAAGGTGGCAACGTCTGTTGGTGAAGTCATATTACGCTAGGCTCCTAGCAGTGAGGAAAGTAACCCAAGATAATCAAGGCAAGAAAACGGCGGGAATCGATGCTGTGAAAGTAATTTCACCAAAACAGAGACTCGAACTTGTTGAGAACATTAAGGAAAACTCCAAAGCTAAACCACTGCGACGGGTGTGGATTCCAAAACCAGGGAGGGATGAAAAACGCCCCCTAGGTATTCCCACAATCCAAGATAGAGCAAAGCAAGCGTTGGTTAAGTCGGCTCTCGAACCTGAATGGGAATCGAGATTTGAAGGCACAAGCTACGGGTTCCGTCCAGGACGGTCAGCCCACGACGCGATTAGCAGAATCTATACTGCTATAAATCAAGGACAATACTATGTTCTCGACGCTGATATATCAAAATGCTCTTACCGTGAACCATGATTACCTACTGTCCAAAATTCATTGTCCTAGTCGCCTGAAGCGAGATGTCAAACAATGGCTCAAAGCAGGTGTACTGGATAACGGCGTATTTGAGGATACAGAAAGGGGAACACCGCAAGGAGGGGTAATTAGTCCACTACTAGCAAACATCGCACTGGATGGCATGGCTAGATTAATAGAAAACTGTATCCAAAAGAAAAAGGGAAGGAAACAAGCAACCCTAATAAGATACGCCGATGATTTCGTGGTAATATCACCGTCAATAGAAATCATTGAACAGTGCAAAACTGCTATCTCAGAATGGCTAAGAAATGTAGGACTAGAAATCAAACCTGAAAAAACCAGAGTGTGTCATACACTAAACCCCTTACAACATGGGGAACAAACAGAAGAACCAGGATTCGACTTTCTAGGATTCAATATTAGGCAATACCCTGTAGGAAAGCTCAAGACTGGCAAAAACCCACAGGGAAAACCGCTAGGATTTAAAACGCTCATCAAACCTAGCAAGAAAGCAGTTAAAGCCCACACTGAGACGATACAAGGGATAATTGAGCAATATAAAACAAAACCCAAATCAGCCCTAATAAATAGACTAAATTCAATAATCCGAGGATGGTCTAATTACTATTCAGGCGTAGTCTCAGTTAAAACATTCGTCAAGCTGGATTATATAATCTGGCTAATGTTAAGGGCATGGACAGGCTCAAGATGCGGCACGATAAATCACGAAAAGTTGAGGAAATACTTTAGACCGGGAACGGTCAAACTCAGCAACGGGAAAGAAAGACATGAAACTTGGTTATTCAAAACCAAGGAGGGGTTCACACTATGGAAACATAATTGGACACCAATAGTCAGACATACCCTAGTGAGACCGGACGCAACACCATACGACGGAAACTGGACATACTGGGCAACCAGAAAAGGACAAGCAATTGGAACACCAACAAGGATAGCAAAACTACTCAAGAAACAGAAAGGTAAGTGTAAATGGTGTGGACAATACTTTACACCATCAGACGTAATTGAGGTTGACCATATTGTACCTCGATGCCTAGGCGGAAAGGATGTATACAATAATCTTCAATTACTACACCACCACACCCGCGATGACAAGACAGCCCTAGACAAGGCTAAAGCTGTATCCATAACAATGGAACAGTCAGACTAGGAGCCGTGTGAGGTGAAAGTCTCAAGCACGGTTTTGAATGGGAGGGAATGGAGGCGACTCCATTCTCGACCCCTAATG
>NZ_JARPLC010000247.1:0-2621 GCF_032350395.1 Limnospira sp. PMC 289.06 | reverse complement strand
TGACTCCATTCTCGACCCCTAACATATAGCGAAATGCTCTTACCGTGAACCATGATTATCTACTTTCCAAAATTCATTGTCCAAGCAGCCTGAAAAGAGACTTGAAACAATGGCTCAAAGCGGGTGTGCTAGATAACGGTGTATTCGAGGATACAGAAACAGGGACACCTCAAGGAGGGGTAATAAGTCCAATACTCGCCAACATCGCACTGTTGGGAATGGAAAGGCTAGTTAAAGGAATGTATCCAAATAAAGGCACAGCCACTCAGGTAAACTTTATAAGATATGCCGATGATTTTGTGGTCATATCCAAAGACCTAGAAATCATTGAACAGTGCAAAACTGCTATTTCCGAATGGTTAAAACCTGTAGGACTAAAAATTAAACCCGAAAAGACTCGAATATGCCATACACTCAATCCCATTGAGTACGAAGGTAAAACAGAGGAACCAGGGTTTGATTTTCTAGGATTCAACATCAGGCAATACCCTATAGGAAAATATCAATCCGGGAAAACAGGTGGAGCGGCGAGCCGATTAATCGGACACAAAACCCACATTAAACCCAGCAATAAGGCAGTTAAAGCTCACACAGAAGTGATTAAAGGTGTAATCAGGAAGCATAAAACAGCACCTCAATCAGCCCTGATAAGCAGACTAAACCCAATAATACGAGGTTGGTCAAACTACTATTCAGGGGTAGTTTCAACAGAAGCCTTCAATAAACTAGACCATATAGTCTGGGAAATGTTAAGAGCATGGACAGTTTGAAGATGCGGAAGGGCAAACCTACATGAAAAGCTAAGAAACTATTTCAGTCACGGAACGGTTAAACTTAGCAATAGGAAAGAAAGGTATGAAACTTGGTTATTCAAGACCAAGGATGGATTTCAGTTATGGAAACACAATTGGACTCCGATTGTCAGACACACCCTAATACGCCCAGACGCAACACTTGATGACGGAAACTGGACTTACTGGGCAACCAGAAAAGGACAAGCAATTGACACACCAAATAGGGTAGCAAAACTACTCAAAAAGCAAAAAGGCAAGTGTACCTGGTGCGGGCAATACTTTACCCCATCAGACTTAGTTGAAGTAGACCACATTGTACCTAGAAGCCACGGTGGAAAGGATGAATACAAAAATCTTCAACTGCTACACCGCCACACCCGCGACAATAAGACGGCATTAGATGACGCAAAGCTGTGTTCTTAACAAAAGAAGCAATCAAACTAGGAGCCGTCTGAAGGGAAAACTTTCATGCACGGTTCTGAATGGGAGGGGTAGACCGTGAGGTCTATCTCGACCACTAATTGAACTAATTGGCTAAAATCAAGCTAAACATATCATGAGCTACTATGGTATCTAAACCCGATTGGTTGAGAGTTAAAGCGCCCCAGTTCGAGCGCGTTGGGAACGTTAAAGGGATCCTGCGGGATCTGGGATTAAATACTGTCTGTGAAGAGGCTTCCTGTCCGAATATTGGGGAATGCTTCAACGCGGGGACGGCTACATTTTTGATTATGGGTCCGGCTTGTACCCGCGCCTGTCCCTATTGTGATATTGACTTTGAGAAAAAACCACAGGCTCTTGATCGGACAGAACCGGAAAGATTGGCTGAGGCGGTGCGACGGATGCAGTTAAATCATCTGGTGATTACGTCGGTGAACCGGGATGATTTACCTGATGGGGGAGCATCTCAATTTGTCCGCTGTATTGAATCGGTACGATCGCTATCTCCCAAAACTACCATAGAGGTATTAATCCCAGACCTGTGTGGCAATTGGGAAGCCCTAGAGACCATTCTACAGGCTAAACCAGAAGTCCTCAACCATAATACTGAAACTGTCCAACGATTATATCGGCGGGTTCGTCCCCAGGGTGACTATCACCGTAGTTTAGAATTATTAAGGCGATCGCGACAAATCGCCCCGTGGTTATATACCAAATCTGGGTTAATGGTAGGATTAGGTGAAACCGATGCAGAAATCCGCCAAGCCATGGTAGATCTGCGAGAGGTTGACTGCGATATCCTGACCCTAGGACAATACCTGCAACCGAGTTCTAAGCATCTGGCTGTAGCTGATTTTATTCCCCCGGAACAATTTGCGACTTGGAAAGCCTACGGGGAGTCTCTAGGGTTCTTACAAATTGTCGCTTCTCCCCTGACTCGTAGTTCCTACCATGCTGAACAGGTGCAGAAGTTGATGCAGCTTTACCCTCGCAGTTCCAATTAGCCAGCCATCAAAGTAGTAGCAGGTGAAAGGCTAATTGTGATCATGATCTCAGTGCGAGACGTTTAGGCATCAAATAGGGCTGCAATGCCCGAAATAACTGCCTAGTGGGGACTCCAACCCCTTGGTTGGATATAAGAAGCGAGCTGATGGCCATCCTCATAACTGTTTATATGTCCCAACGCTTGGACATGACCTTCCAAGCAAGGCAGGGAGCTCAAGGTCACAAAACAATTTGCTGAGTGGAGTCGTGACCCATTTCAGTAGAGAGCATGATTTAATCTCAAATTAGGTTAATATTTTAGGGCAATATGGTATAATAAGCGAGAAGTGCGAGACGTTTAGGAGTCAAATAAGGCTGCAATGCCTGAAATAACCTCCTAGT